>NZ_LEKG01000150.1:0-19872 GCF_001029515.1 Micromonospora sp. RV43
GACCACTCCCCCGCCCACCACCCCGCCGCCGACCGGCACCACGCCGGTGGCGATCAACGGCCAGCTCCAGGTGTGCGGCGTCAACCTCTGCAACCAGTACGGGCGGCCGATCCAGCTGCGCGGCATGAGCACGCACGGGTTGCAGTGGTTCGCCAACTGCTACACCGACGCCTCGCTCGACGTGCTCGCGAACGAGTGGCGGTCCGACCTGCTGCGCATCTCCATGTACGTGCAGGAGCAGGGCTACGAGACCAACCCGGCCGGCTTCACCAACCAGGTGAACACGCTCGTGGACAAGGCCGAGGCCCGGGGCATGTACGCGCTCATCGACTTCCACACGCTGACGCCCGGTGACCCGATGTACAACCTGGACCGGGCGAAGACGTTCTTCGCCAACGTGTCCGCGCGCAACGCCGCCAAGAAGAACGTGATCTACGAGATCACCAACGAGCCCAACGGGGTGAGCTGGTCGACCATCCGCAACTACGCCGAGCAGGTCATCCCGGTGATCCGGGCCAACGACCCGGACGCGGTGGTCATCGTCGGCACCCGGGGCTGGTCCTCGCTGGGTGTCTCCGAGGGCGGCAACTCCGACGAGATCGTGAACAACCCGGTGCGGGCGCAGAACATCATGTACACGTTCCACTTCTACGCCGCGTCGCACAAGGACAACTACCGCAACGAGGTGCAGCGGGCGGCGAGCCGGCTCCCGCTGTTCGTCACCGAGTTCGGCACTGTCACCTACACCGGTGACGGCGCTGTCGACACCGCCAGCAGCAACGCCTGGCTCGACCTGCTCGACCGGTTGAAGATCAGCTACGCGAACTGGACGCTCTCCGACGCCCCCGAGGGCTCGGCGGTGCTCCGGCCGGGCACCTGCGCGTCCGGCTCGTTCGGCGGGACGTCGGTGCTCACCGAGTCCGGCGCGTTCATGCGCGAGCGCATCCGTACCGCCGACAACTTCCCCACCTCCTGACCGGGCGGCCGGCGGCGATCCTTTCCCCTTCGGGTCGCCGCCGGTCAGCCCTCCACCAGCCCGGCCCGGCGCCACAGCGCCAGGCCCGGCCCGGCGACCAGGCCCAGTTCGGTCAGGTGGTCGGCGATCCGCTGCGCGGACCAGCGCAGCGTGGCCCGCCAGTGCGGGTTGGCCCGCGCCGCGGCCCGGCCGGCCGCCGGGTCGATCCCGACCGCCGCGTACGCCCGCGGGTGCACCAGGCGCCGCGTGATCGAGTACGCGGCCCGGCCGATCACCAGCCGCGAGTACGCGAGCGCGACCGGCCCGGCGGCCTCGACCTGCCGGGTCAGCTCGTCGCGGGCGAAGCGCACGTGCCGGGCCTCCTCCACCACGTGGATGCGCGACACCATCCGGATCAGCGGCTGCAACGACTCGTCGGCCATGATCTCGCGCTGGAACGAGTCGAGGATCTCCTCGGCGATCAGGATGGCCGCGTACATCTGCGGGCCGGTCGCCGTGGACTTGAGCCAGCGCCCGAGCAGGTGGTCGAACGGCTCGGCCCGGTAGACCGGCGCGCCGGCGGCCTCGATGAGCCGGCCGAACATGATGGAGTGCCGGCACTCGTCGGCGACCTCGGTGAGCGCGTACTGGGCGTGCCGGCTGGTCGGGTCGGCGTCGTAGTAGTGCCGGATCAGCATCTGCATGAGGATCGTCTCGAACCAGATCCCGGCGCTGGCCGCGCTGGCGACCTCGTGCTTGGTCAGCTCGACCCGCTGGTCCTCGGTCATGGCGTCCCACAGGGGAGTGCCGTAGAGGCTGCTGCGCGTGGGCGGCAGCCAGTACGCGCCGGGCACCGGTGGCGCCGACCAGTCGATGTCGACCACCGGGTCGTAGCTGGTGCGTACCGAGGCGGAGAGCAGGCGGTCGGCGACCGCCTCGCGCGGGAATCCGGCCATGACCCCTCCATATTGACGTAACTTCGAGTAACTGTTACGAGTGGTAGCATGCGACGGACCACCACCGATGTCAATGGCCCCGACACTCCCCCGGAGCCGGCCGCACCCCGTTCCGGCGGGCGGCGCGACCGCTGGGCCGACCACCGCGAACAGCGGCGGCAGGAACTGATCGCCGCCGCCGTGCAGGCACTGCTGCAGCACGGCCCGAGCGTCGACATGGACCAGGTCGCCGCCACCGCCGGGGTCAGCAAGCCGGTGCTCTACCGCTACTTCGCCGACAAGGCGCAACTCTGGCTGGCGGTCAGCGAGGTGGTCGCGGAGCGCGTGGTCGCCGCCATCGCCCCAGCCGTGGAGCAGGTACGCGAGGAACGCGCGCTGGTCGAGGCGACCATCGACGCGTACCTGAGCGTGGTGGAGTACGAGCCGTCGCTGTACCGGTTCCTCGTGCACGAGTCCGGGCATCCCGGCATCCAGCAGGTGGTGACAGGCACCAGCCGCCAGGTCGCGACCGGGCTGGCCCGGGTCATCGGCGACCGGCTGCGCGCGCTCGGCCTCGACGCCGGCCCGGCCGAGCCGTGGGCGTACGGGCTGGTCGGGTTCGTGCAGGCGGTCGGCGACTGGTGGACCACGCACGGGCAGCCGATCCACCGGGCCGCGCTCACCGAATACCTGACCACGCTGCTGTGGAGCGGCATCGAGGGGGTCCGCCGGGGCGCGGACCTGCCACCGGAGCTGACCCGCGCGCACGAACGGATCGACAGGTGACCTGGGAGGGCACGGCCCAGATCGCCGGCACCACGGTCCGGCTGCACGGCGGCGGGCGGTTCGAGCCGGTCGACGGCCGCTACCACTGGGCCGGACGGGTCGAGCCGGAACCGCGCCTGGTCCGGCTGCTGCGCTCCGGCCGCCGCGACGTGGAGGTCCGGATCGGCGAACGGGTCGCCCGGGCCCGGCTGGCCGAGGTGGACCCGTGGGGCGGCGTCCGCATCACCGGTGTCGGCACGCCACCCTGGCCGCCGGACGACGAGTGATCCGCGCCGTACCGTGAAGGGATGACGTCTCCCGCCACCGTGCTGCTGGTCTTCGGCCGTGGGGTGGTGGCCGGGGACGACGGCTACCGGCTCACCGCGGAGAGCGTGGCGCGCACCGAGGCCGCGGTGGCCTACGTCCGCGCGCACGCCGAGGCGTTCCGCCGCGCGCCGGACGCCCGGGTGGTGTTCACCGGCGGCTGGCCGCACGGCCCGGCCGGCGCGCCCGGCCCGCCCGCCGGATACCGGGAGGCGGAGCTGATGCGGGCGCTGGCGCGCGAGGCGGGACTCGACGCGTACGCCTCGTCGGCGGCCGAGACCCGCTCCCGCACCACTGTGCAGAACCTGGCGCACACCGTCCAGGACGGGCTGCTCGACGCGGCGGAGTTCACCGCGCAGCGCCCGCTCGGGCTGGTCTCCCACCCGTGGCACCTGCCCCGCGTCCGGCTGCTCGCCGCGCGCGTGCTCGGCCTGTCCGGCCCGGCGCTGGCCGACGTGCCGGTGACCGCGCCCGACCCGGTGCCCGTCCGGCGGGAGCGGGCCGCCCGGGCGTTCAGCCGGATCGGCTTCCTCGGTGTGCGTACCCCGGAGGCGTCGCTGCGCCGCGAGCGCGCGCTGGCCCGCGCCGCCGACCGGATCGGACGCCTCACGCCCCGGCGGTGATTCACCGGGGCAGGCCCGGGGTACGAGCGTCCTCGATCGACCCGGCGGGCCGTGCCGGCGGGCGAGTCCACCCGGGAGGTTCCGTGATCGTGCTCGTGCCGGTGTACCGACCGGGTGACCGTCTGCCGCCGCTGGTCGGCGACCTGCGGGACGCACTGCCCGGGGCGGACGTGCTCGTCGTCGACGACGGCAGCGGCCCGGCCGCTGCCGGGGTGCTGGACGCGGCCCGCGCCCGGGGCGCGACCGTGCTGCGCCGCCGGGTCAACCGGGGCAAGGGCGTGGTGCTGCGCACCGGCTTCCGGTACGCCTCGACGCACCACCCGGGACGCGACGTGATCTGTGTGGACGCCGA
Source organism: Micromonospora sp. RV43 (assembly GCF_001029515.1). Lineage (NCBI taxonomy): Bacteria > Bacillati > Actinomycetota > Actinomycetes > Micromonosporales > Micromonosporaceae > Micromonospora > Micromonospora sp. RV43. Next base: position 3,955 of record NZ_LEKG01000150.1, read on the forward strand.
CGGCCAGCACTGTGTGCCCGACGTGTGCGCCGTGACGGACCGGATGCGCGCCACCGGAGCGCCGACGCTCGGCGTACGCGGGTTCGACGGCGAGGTCCCGGCGCGCAGCCGGTTCGGCAACGCGGCGACCCGGGTGGCGTTCCGCCTGGCGACCGGCCGGGACGTGCGCGACACCCAGACCGGGCTGCGCGCCTACCCGGCCGCGCTGCTCGGCTGGCTCACCACGGTCCCCGGTGACCGCTTCGAGTACGAGATGACGGTGCTGCTGCGGCTGGTCCGCGCCGGGCTGCCGGTCGAGCAGGTGGAGATCGCCACCCGCTACCACGGCGACAACTCGGGCTCGCACTTCTCCGCGCTCGCCGACTCGGTACGGATCTACCGGCCGCTGGCCGCCTCCGCGCTCGCCCGCCTGACCGGGCGCGCCGAGGTGGACGACGTGCCGGCCGCCGCCGTCACGACGTCGCGTCCCACACCTGCGTCTCGGACTCCCTGAGCGGGTCGCGCGGCGACGACGGGCTCAGCCCTGCCGGGCCTTCTGCCGCCGGTCGGCCTTGTTGAGGACGAACAGCCTGCCCCGGCGCCGGACCACTATCGAATCGGCCTTGCGCTTGAGCCCGCGCAGGGAGCTTCGGACCTTCATATCCGCTCCTTCGGTTCCCGCCGGTGTCCGTCCGGCACGGGTACCCGCCGGGGCGGCGCCCATGCCCGGCGGGGTGGCGGCGTCACCGTGTCCGGGACGCCGCCACCCGCCGTGCGAGCGGGGACGGATCAGGCGGTCGTGCAGGTGCTCCCGTTGAGCGCGAACGAGGCGGGCCTACCGGTGTTGCCGGTGTGGGTGGCCTGGAAGCCGATGTCCACCGAACCGCCCGATGGGATCGACGCGTTGTAGGACACGTTGCGGGCCGTCACCGCTCCGCTGGACGGGCTGTACGTGGCGTTCCAGCCTCCGGTGATCGTCTGACCGCCCGGCAGCGTGAACGCGAGGTTCCAGCCGTCGATCGCCGTGGTGGACGTGTTGGTGATGGTCACCGCGGCGGTCAGGCCGTTGTTCCAGGCGTTCACCACGTACCCGACCCGGCAGGCCCCCGACGGCGGCGGCGTGGTGGAGTCCAGGCCGAAGAAACGGATCGCCTGCGCCGCGTCCACCGGCAGGTTGTGCGAGACGCCCTGCATGCTGATCGCCTCGACGGTCGCGGTGCCGCCGGTGCCGCCGTAGCGGGTACGCGTGTAGCCGGCCTGCGGACTGTCCGTGTACGCGGGCGTCTGGCCCAGCCCGTTCACGTTCGTCCACTGGTCGATCTGCTCGCCGAAGTTCGGGTAGCGCAGCGTCTCGTCGTTGGTGCCGTGCCAGATCTGCATCCGCGGACGCGGGCCGGTGTAACCCGGGTACGCGTTGCGCACCAGGTCACCCCACTGCTGCGGGGTCTTCAGCACCTGGCCGTTGGCGCACTCGCTGTTCCACTCCGAGCCGTTGGTGGTGGCGAAGCAGCCGAACGGCACACCGGCGAACGCGGCGCCGGCCCGGAACACGTCCGGGTAGTCGCCGAGCAGCACGTTCGTCATCATCGCGCCGGACGAGGTGCCGGTGGTGAAGATCCGCTGCGAGTCGACCGGGTAGCGCTGCCGCACGTGGTCCACCATCGACTTGATGCCCACCGGGTCGCTGCCGCCGTCGCGGCGCAGCGCCTGCGGCGAGGAGACGTCGAAGCACTTGCTGCTACGGGTCACCGACGGGTAGACCACGATGTAGCCGTACCGGTCGGCGAGCGACGCGAACTGGGTGCCGGAGTACATGGCCGGGCCGCTGCCGGTGCAGTAGTGGTTCACCACTAGCAGCCCGGGACGGGCCGCGACGGTGTCCGGGACGTACAGGTACATGCGCAGGTTGCTCGGGTTGGCGCCGAAGTTCGTCACCTCGGTCAGCGCGGCGGCCGAGGCCGGCCCCGGGACGGCGAGCGCCGCCCCGACGGCGAGCCCGGCGGCGGCCAGCGCCGCGCCGAGCAGCCGGAGTCCGCTCCTTTTGGACAGCATGCTGTTCTCCTCGGTGGTGGGAACGCCGCGTGTCGCGGCGTTCTCGCCGGCGAGGCGCCTGCGACGGGCGGCCCGGACCCTCGGAGACGAGATAGACAGTCGCGGATCGATGCGACTCGAATCGGAGTCTAGGCCCCCACCGGCGGGCCGACAACCGCGGCGGCCACCCGGCGGGCGCGGTCGGCGTGGGTGAGCACGTCCACGCTGTCCACGTACTGGTCCACAGCGCCCACCGGCGGGCGGTCGCGCAGCTCCGGGTCGGTGATGGCGGCACGCAGCGTCTCGACGAACCGGCAGGCGTGCAGCACCAGGAACGGCCGATCGTGGAACGGCCGGGCGGCCGGGTCCACCGGCGGCGCCGGCGCGGCGTCGTTGGTCCAGCCGGCCACCGTCTCCAGCGCCCGGACCAGGCCGGGCTCGCGGGCCGCCCAGTCACCCGGGCCGAGCGCGGCGGCGAGCCCGTCCACCACCGGCGCCGCGTCCGGCAGCGTCGCGAAGACCGTGCCGAGCCATTTCGCGTACGGGGGCCAGCGGCGGTGCAGCAGCAGGCCGAGGCGCATCAGATCCCGGGCCAGACCGGCGACCACGACCCGGCTGCCCAGGTCGTCGCCGACCTCGGCGCACCGGCCGGCCAGGTGCTCGGCCTGCGCGACCCGCTGCCACCCGGAGGCGAGCACGTACCGCCACACGTCGTCCGGATACCAGGCGAGCCGGGCCCGGACGCCGGTGAGCGCGCCGTCGAGCCCGTCGTGGAACACCGCTCCCCCGGTCAGCTCGGCCAGCCGCTGCGTCGGCGTCGCCAGCCAGTCCGCCGCCGTCAGTCCGGCGCGCGGGTCGGCGCCGAGCCGCTCCCGCAGCCATCCCCCGAGTTCGTCCACCGTGACGCCGTGCCGGTCGCCGTCGGCGCGGACCGTGCCCAGCCGCGCCGACGGCCCGCCCGCGTACCGGGTCGGCCAGCCGAGGAACCGCGCCGGCAACTCCGCGTCCAGCACCGCCCGTACCGGGGAGACGTCGTGCGCGTTCCCCACGAAGACCTGGGTACGCGGACCCCAGTCGTGGTCGGTGGAACGGGGCGTGTCGAGGCCGAGTCTCTCGGAGCCGCCGTCGAGCAGCCCGGCGGAGTACGGCAGGCCGGGCAGCCGCCGCGCCAGCAGCGGACCCACCACCTCGTCGTGGAACCGGCGGGCCAGGATCAGGCCGGGTACGAAGCTCACCCCGCCAGTCTGCGCATCGGACGCCCGTCGCGCGGCCCGGCTTCCGGTCCGGCGATCGCCTCCCCCATCCCGTCACAGGGCTGTGGAAGGCTTGTCCGCGTGGCACACCGACAGCCGATCCTCCTGATCGACTCCCCCAGCCTCTACTTCCGCGCCTACTTCGGCATCCCCGAGTCCGCCGCGAAGACCGGCGACGGCCAGCCGGTGAACGCCGTGCGCGGCTTCCTCGACATGCTCGCCCAGCTCGTGCGCACCCGCCGGCCCGACCGCATGATCTGCGCGTTCGACCACGACTGGCGGCCGGCGTGGCGGGTGGAGCTGCTGCCGTCGTACAAGGCGCACCGGGTCGCGCCCGAGGGCGGCGAGGTCGTGCCGGACACGCTGTCCCCGCAGGTGCCGATGATCCTGGAGGTGCTGGACGCGCTCGGCATCCCCGCCGTGGGCGCCACCGGCTACGAGGCCGACGACGTGCTCGGCACGCTCGCGGTGACCCAGCCGGGCCCGGTCGAGGTGGTCTCCGGAGACCGCGATCTGTTCCAGCTCGTCGACGACGCGCACCCGGTGCGCCTGCTCTACGTCGGCCGGGGCGTGGCCAAGCTGGACGACTGCGACGACGCGGCGGTCCGCACCCGCTACGGCGTGCCGGCCGACCGGTACGCCGACTTCGCGGCGCTGCGCGGCGACCCCAGCGACGGGCTGCCCGGCGTCGCCGGCGTCGGCGAGAAGACGGCCGCCCGGCTGATCGACCGCTACGGCGGGCTGGACGGCATCCTGGCCGCGCTGGACGACCCCCGTTCCGGTTTCGCGCCGGGGCTGCGGGCCAAGCTCGACGCCGCCCGCGACTACCTGGCCGTGGCGCCGAAGGTGGTCCGGGTCGCCACCGACGTGCCGCTGCCCGAGCTGGACCCGGCACTGCCGACGTCTCCCGCCGACCCGGACCGGCTGCTGGAGCTGGCGCAGCGCTGGAACCTGGCCGGCTCGTGCCGCCGCCTGGTCGACGCGCTGGCGGGCGACCGATCGTGATCAGTTGATCACGAGGGGCGGTCGGTGCTCCGGCGGGTCGGGAACTGGGCGCCGGGCTGCGCCAGCGTCGAGCGGGCGCGCAGGCCGACCGGGTCCGGCGCGGGCTCGGCGGCGGCGTACGGCGCCTCGTCGAGCCGCGAGCTGACGTACGCGGCCCCGGCCCGGTCGTCGTCCGACGGCGCGGCGAGCAGCGCGTAGACGAGCCCGACCACGCCGAAGACCACTGCCAGCACGATCGGCACCAGCAGACCGCTCACCTCGGTGCCGGATGCCGGGCCGCGGCTCTCGTGCAGGTGCACCGACAGCGCGCTCATGCCGGTGAAGTGCATTCCGTTGACCGCGATGCCCATGACCAGCGCCGAGGCGGCGATGGCGAGCGCGCGCCGGACGGTCATCACCAGCCAGAGCGCCACGGTGGCGGCCACGATCGCGATGACCACCGACAGCGTCACCCGCAGCGGGTCGTAGCCGAGTGAGCCGTCCAGGCGCATGGCGGCCATGCCGGTGTAGTGCATGGCGGCCACCCCGGCGCCGGTGAAGAACCCGCCGGCGAGCAGCCGGGGCGCGGCGAGCCGGCCGGTGCCCACGATCGCCAGCCCGATGCCGACCGACGCCACCGCGATCGCCGTGCTGGCGGCCGTCAGCGGCACGTCGTAGCGGATCCGGGTGCCGCCGACGGCGAAGCCGAGCATCGCCATGAAGTGCATGGCCCAGATGGCTGTGCCGCCCAGCGCCCACGCGGCGAGCAGGCCCCACCAGGCGCGCTGACCGGCACTGGTGGCGGTCCGGATCCGCCCGGCGCAGACCAGCCCGAGCGCCGAGCCGAGCACGGACAACGCGTAGCTGAGCGCGGGTGTGATCCACCCGTACTCAAAGTGATTGATCTCGCCCACGACGCCCTTCCCTCACCATCGGCCGAGCGCGACCCACGGCGCCCCGGGCAATGATGGGATAGGCCCTGACCAGGGCGCACATCGACCCCCCGACAATTCGTGGGGTGGCAGCGCCGTGACGCAGCGGTGCGTCGGTTTCCGGAAACCGATGACCGAAAGTGACCGTTAGGCGGAGGCGTGGTAGGCCAGCACGCCCCGGTTGACCGCCGCGATGGCCTGCCGGGCGGTGCCGCGCAGCTCGGCCGAGGCGCCACCCGAGTCGGCGACCTGCCCGAGCAGGTCGACCACCTGGCGCGCCCAGCGGACGAAGTCGCCCGCCGGCATCTCCCCGTCGATCTGGTGGCCGCTGGCCAGCACCTTCGCCAGCGCCTCGCCGCGCGCCCACCGGTAGATCGGCCAGGCGAAGCCGAGATCCGGCTCCCGGGTCACGGCCAGGCCGCGCGCCGCCTCGTCCGCCTCGATGTCGCCCCACAGCTTGAGCGTCTCGTCGACCGCGTCGGCCACCGCGCCGCGCGGCAGCGACGCCCGCTCGTCGACGTCCCGCCGGGCCTCGAAGACCACCACCGACACGGCGGCGGCCAGCTCGGCCGGGGACAGGCCGTCCCACACCCGGCGGCGCAGGCACTCGGCCACCAGCAGGTCCGCCTCGGTCCAGATCCGGGCCAGCATCCGCCCGGCGTCGGTGACCTCGCCGTCGGCGGCCAGGTAGCCGCGTGCCGTCAGCAACGCGACGATCCGGTCGAAGGTACGGGCCAGCGAGCCGGTCCGCCCGGACACCCGCTGACGCAGCTCCTCGGTGTCGCGTTCCAGCCGGCGCCGCCGCTCCGCCCAGCGGGCGTGCTCCTCCCGGTCCGGGCAGGCGTGACACGGGTGCGCGCGCAGCTCCACGCGGAGCTGGCTGAGCCGGTGGTCCTCGCCCACCGCCTGACGGGACCGGCCGCCCCGGCGGCCGCCGTGCCGGTCCAGGCCGGTGCCGCTGACCGCGGCGGCCAGATCCCGCCGGGCCGCGGGCGAGCGGTGGTTGAAGTGCTTCGGCACCCGGATGCGGGTGAGCACCTCGGCCGGGGTGGTGAAGTCACCGGGGGTGACCCGCCCGGCCCAGCGGTCCTGGGTGAGGACCAGCGGCCGGGGCTCGCCGAACCCGCCGGTGGCCGGGTCCAGCACCACCGCCAGGCCGGCCCGCCGCCCGGACGGCACCCGGATCACGTCACCGACCCGCAGCCGCTCCAGCGAGGCGACGGCCGCCGCCTTGCGCTGGGTCTGCCCCTGCCGGGCGATGGCCCGTTCCCGGTCGGCGATGGCCACCCGCAGCGCGAAGTACTCGTCGAAGTCGCCGTGGTGGCAGGCGGCCTCCACGCCGTACGCGTCGATGGTCTCGGTGTTGCGCTGCACCTGCCGGGCCAGGCCGACCACCGACCGGTCGGCCTGGAACTGCGCGAACGAGGACTCCAGGAGCTCCCGGGCCGGTGCCGCGCCGACGCTGCCGACCAGGTTGACGGCCATGTTGTACGACGGCCGGAAGCTGGAACGCAGCGGGTAGGTGCGGGTGGAGGCGAGCCCGGCGACGTGCCGGGGGTCGGTCTCCGGCGACCAGACGACCACCGCGTGGCCCTCCACGTCGATGCCCCGGCGACCGGCCCGGCCGGTGAGCTGGGTGTACTCGCCGGGGGTGAGGTCGACGTGGGCCTCTCCGTTGAACTTCACCAGACGCTCCAGCACCACGCAGCGGGCCGGCATGTTGATGCCCAGCGCGAGCGTCTCGGTGGCGAAGACGGCCTTGACCAGCCCGCGGACGAACAGCTCCTCGACGACCTCCTTGAACGCCGGGAGCATGCCGGCGTGGTGCGCGGCCAGGCCGCGCTCCAGGCCGTCGAGCCACTCCCAGTAGCCGAGCACCGACAGGTCCTCGCCGGGGATGGCGGTGACCCGCGACTCGACCACCCGGCGGATCTCGGCGCGTTCGTCAGGGGAGGTCAGGCGCAGCCCGGCGGCGAGGCACTGCTGCACGGCGGCGTCGCAGCCGGCCCGGCTGAAGATGAACAGGATGGCCGGGAGCAGCCCCTCCCGGTCGAGCCGGTCGACGATGTCCGGGCGCATCGGGCCCCGCCAGCGAGGGCCGCGCCGCCCGCCCCCGGGGCCGGCGCTGCGGCCCTCGCCCAGCTCCAGGCGGCGCATCGTGTCGCGGGTGTAGCGCAGCAGCTCGGGGTGCACGTCGTGCTTGCGGGCCGCGTCGGCGTCGTGGAACAGGTCGAACATCCGCTTGCCGACGAGCATGTGCTGCCACAGCGGCACCGGCCGGTGCTCGGAGACCACCACGGCGGTCTCTCCGCGTACGGTGACCAGCCAGTCGGCGAACTCCTCGGCGTTGGAGACGGTGGCCGACAGCGACACGAGCGTGACCGACTCGGGCAGGTGGATGATCACCTCTTCCCAGACCCCGCCGCGGAACCGGTCGGCCAGGTAGTGGACCTCGTCCATCACCACGTACGCCAGGCCTTCGAGGGTGGCCGAGCCGGCGTAGAGCATGTTGCGCAGCACCTCGGTGGTCATCACCACCACCGGCGCGTCGCCGTTGATCGCGTTGTCGCCGGTGAGCAGGCCGACCTGCTCGGCGCCGTAGCGGTCCACCAGGTCGTGGTACTTCTGGTTGGACAGCGCCTTGATCGGCGTGGTGTAGAAGCACTTGCGCCGGGTCGCGGGGGCGTCGCCCCCGGGCCGGCCCCGCAGCGCCAGGTGCACCGCGAACTCACCCACCACGGTCTTGCCGGCGCCGGTGGGCGCGCAGACGAGCACGCCGCTGCCCCGCTCCAGCGCCTCGCACGCCTCGCGCTGGAAGTCGTCGAGATCGAACCCGAGATCCAGGGAGAATTCGTCCAGGGCCGGGAAGGCGGAGGCCTGCGCGGCCCGGCGGCGCGCCGCGGCGTACCGCTCGGCGGGGCTCGACATGGATCCAAGATTAATCGGTGCCGCCGAGGAGCACCGGTCAAGGCCATCCGGCAGGACGGTCGGAGCGGTCGGTAGGGTGCACGACGTGCCGGACCGTACCGAACTGCCCCACGCCTCGAGCGGCGCCGACGACGCCGTCCGCCCGGGCCCGTCCCGCCGGCCCGTGGAGGCGGTGCTCTTCGACTTCCACGGCACCCTCGCCCAGGTGGAGGAGCCGCTGGCCTGGGTGCTCGCCGCCGCGGCCGCCTGCGGCGTCGAGTTGGACCGCATCCGGGCCACGTCGCTGGCCGACCGGCTGCTCACCGCCGGGCGTGCCGGTGGCCCGCTGCCGGCACGGGTGCCGCCCCGGCTGGCCGAGCTGTGGGCCGACCGGGATCTCTACCCGCACGCGCACCGGGGCGCGTACACCGGGCTGGCCGAGACCGTGGACACCGGCATCGACGGGTTCGCCGACGCGCTCTACGAGCGGGTGCTGGTGCCCGAGGGCTGGGTGCCGTACCCGGACACCGCTCCGGTGCTGGGTGCCCTGCGCTCCGCCGGGGTGAAGGTGGCGGTGGTCAGCAACATCGGTTTCGACCTGCGGCCGCTGTTCGCCGCCTGGGACCTCGACGCGCTCGTCGACGCGTACGCGCTGTCGTACGAGGTGGGGCGCTGCAAGCCGGACCCGGGCATCTTCCTGCGGGCCTGCGGGATGCTCGGCGTGGACCCGGAGCGCACGCTCATGGTCGGCGACACGCCGGCCGACGCGGGCGCGGTGGCGGCCGGGTGCGGGGTGCTGGTGCTGCCGTGCGCCGACGCCGGCCGCCCCAACGGGCTCGGCGCGGTGCTGGACCTGGCCGGGGCCGGCTGAGCGCTCGGCCCACCAGCGGCGCGAACGCGTCGCGGCGCACCGGCTACCGTCAGGGGCATGACCGGTGTCCACCCCTTGCCGCCGCGTGCGCCGGGACGGCTCGGCGGGGTCGCGCTGGTACTCGGCGGGGCGCTGTCGGTGCAGTTCGGCTCCGCGCTCGCCGCGCTGCTGTTCCCGCGTACCGGGGTGGCCGGGGCGGTGACGCTGCGGCTGACCATCGGCGCGCTGCTGATGCTCGTGTTCTGCCGCCCGCGGGTACGCGGGTACGGGCACCGCGACTGGGCCGCGGTGCTGGCGTTCGGGCTGGCCCTGGCCGCCATGAACTCGATCTTCTACCAGGCGATCGAGCGGATCCCGCTCGGCCCGGCCGTCACGCTGGAGGTGCTCGGCCCGCTGGCGCTGTCCGTGATCGCCGCGCGCCGGGTCGCCGCCTGGTGCTGGGCCGCGCTGGCGCTGGCCGGGGTGGTCCTGCTCGGTCAGGGCGGGTTCGACCGGCTCGACCCGGCCGGCGCCGCGCTGGCGCTGACGGCGGGCGCCATGTGGGCCGCGTACATCGTCTGCTCGGCGCGGACCGGCGCACGGTTCCCCGGCGCCGACGGGCTGGCCCTCGCCCTGACCGTCGCCGCGCTGCTCACCCTGCCGTTCGGGCTGGCCGACGCGGGCGGCCGCCTGGCCGATCCGGTGGTGCTGGGGCTCGGTACCGGGCTGGCGCTGCTCGCCTCGGTGCTGCCGTACAGCCTGGAACTGGCCGCGCTGCGGCGGCTGCCGACCGCGACGTTCGCGGTGATGATGAGTCTCGGTCCGGCGATCGCCGCGGTGGCCGGCTGGCTGGTGCTCGGGCAGGCGCTGCGCCCGGTCGAGGTGCTCGCCATCGCGCTCGTGGTCGCCGCGAGCGCCGGCGCGGTCCGCGCCGCCGCCCCGCCCGCCGCACCTGCGCCTTCCGCACCGCCGGCCGTTCCCGACCCGCCGGCCGTTCCCGACCCGCCGGGTGTCGCGGAACCGGCGGCGGTCAGCGCAGCAGCCGCAGCGCGGCCGGCACGGCGGTGACGGTCACCGGCAGGTCGAAGGCGCGCTCCCCGTCGGCGTACGTGGTGATGCCCTCGGCGGACAGCTCCACCGTCCGCGCCCGGTAGACGCGCGCCAGCGGGTGCGTGACGTGGGTGCCCCGGTAGATCTGCGGCTTGACCCGCATCAGCGTGCGCCGGTCGAAGCGCCCGCCGACCACCACGTCCAGCAGGCCGTCGTGCGGGTCGGCGTCCGGGCAGATCCGCATGCCGCCGCCGTAGCTGGCCGTGTTGCCCACGGCGACCAGCACCGCGTCCACCTCCTGCGCCACCCCGTCGAGGACCAGCCGGTAGCGGCGTGGCCGCAGCCGGGCCAGCTCCACCACTATCGCCAGGTCGTACCGGCGGGGGCCGCGCGGCCAGCGCATCCGGTTGGCGCGTTCGTTGACGATCGCGTCGAAGCCGGCCGCGAGCACCGCGCCGAACCAGCGGTCCGCCTCCCCGGGCCGGGACAGCCGCGCCAGGTCGACCGGGCGGGCGCGGCCGGCGGCGAGCGCGGCGGTGATCACCTCGGCGGCGGCCGTCGGGTCGGCCGGGAAGCCGGTCTCCACCGCGAAGTCGTTGCCGGTGCCCGCCGGGACCGGCCCGAACGGCACGGCCGTGCCCGCGACCGCCTGCATCGCCCGGTGCACGGTGCCGTCGCCGCCCACCGCGACGAGCGCCCCGGCGCCGCCGGCGACCGCGGCGTGGCACGCCGCCTCCGCCTCCTCGGGGGTACGCGCGCGCAGCAGTTCGACCGGGCGGCCCGCTCCGGCGAGGCGCTCCAGGATCCCGGGCAGCAGACCGCGGTGCCGCCCCCGGCCCGCGGTCGGGTTGGCGAGCACGGCGACGGGGCCGGACGGGACATGATCGTGCGCGGTCACGGCGAGCACCGTACGGCACGGCTCACGCCGCCCACCAGAGGCGGGTCACGCAGCGAGCATCCGGCGCACGCCGACGGCGCCCGGCAGGGGTGCCGGGCGCCGTGGCGGGGTGGTTCAGGGCAGGTCGATCGGACGCAGCACCCGGTCCACCGCGTGCGCGATCTGCTTGTTGCCCCTGTTGATGTCGTACCGCACCACCTTCGCGTTGCGGTCGCTGGTGTCGGCGTCGACCAGGCGCACCTCGCGGCCGTACCAGCAGCGCTTCACGTCCACCTCGACGGTGGCGCCGAGCGCGGTGGTCAGGTCCGCGCCGTCGGCCTTCAGCGCCGCCTTCCGGTCGATCGTCGCGCCGGGCACGACGTGGTAGAGCAGGACGTCCTCCACGGTGTCCGCGCCCAGGCCGGCGACCGCGTCGAACGCGGCCTTCTCACCGGGCAGCTTCCTCGCGGCGGTGATGTCCCGCACCAGCTCGCGGAACGCGTAGTCGTTCGGCACGAACGCGGTCAGCGCGACGGTGCCGTCGGTGAGCACCTTCACCGGCGAGTCCGGCTTGGCCTGCAACACCGTCAGGACCGCCTTCGTGAGGACGTCGAAGTCCCGCGAGTTGCGGTCGAAGCCGCTCTTGTCGGCGGTGAGCACGGCGGCCAGCGACCGCGTACCCGGCTGCTTGGCGCCGGCCTGGGCGGGCACGGCGACGGCGGTGGTGGCCACCGCCGCGGCGGTGGCGCCCACTGCCAGCCGGGCGGCGAGACGAGCGATGTTCATCGGGGAGCCTTTCGTCGAAGCGACCAGGTCCGTGACTGTCGTCACGACCATTGCTTCGCCCGGACCGTCCCCGGTGGATGCACCCGGATCGACCGACTTCGGATCGACGCCTATCGGACCGCCAGCCGCTTGCTCACCGACGGCACGCCGTCGCCTTTGACCTTCAGCGACCAGTCCCCCGCCGCGCCCAGCGTCACCACCGTCTCGGCGGTGCCGTTGGCCTCGGCCTTCATCTCGGCGACCCGCTTGCCCTCGGGGTTGAGCACGTACAGCGTCCGGGCCCCGGCGGTCTTGTTCGTCACCTTGAACGCGAGCTTCTCCCCCGGCTCGGCGATCAGGGCGTCCACGCCGCTCATCGCGTCGTCGGTCAGCTCGATCGTCACCGACCGGTCGTAGGCCACCTCGGCCGCGGCGCTGGCGAGGTTGCCGTCGTCGGAGACGGTGATCCGGGTCCGCACACCGTCGCCCTGCCGGCCGGGTTTGCAGGCCACCTCGTACGTGCCGGTCTGCAGGGCGGCGCGCAGGTCGCCGGTGCGGCCCGCCGGCACGTCCGCGACCTCGGCGATCACCTTGGTGAAGGCGTCGCCCTCCCGGCCGTAGACGTAGACCCCGGTGGCCTGCTGACCCCGGTTGGTCACGGTGAAGGTGACGGTGCCCGGGGTGAACAGCGTGGTGGTGACCTCGCAGCTGGTGTCGGTGGCGGTCACCGGCACCTGCTGGCCTTTCGGCGCGGGCTCGTCGTCACCGCAGGCGGTGAGCGCGGTGGCCGCGCAGAGGACGGTCAGGACGGCGGCGGTACGGCTCTTCATCGGGTTCTCCGGAGCGCAGGTCAGACGGGCTGACCGGAACGGGGCGCCGACGCACCCCGGCACACCGCCCGGGGGGCTCGGCGGAGTCAGCAGAGTCTAAGCGCGTACGGCGTCCCGGCAAGGCCCGAGGGCGACCGAAGTCCGGCCCCGGCCGGCGGTGGTCCGCGCGCCGGGCATGATGGCGGCATGCGGCTGGTCTCCCTGCTCCCCTCCGCCACCGAGATCGTGTACGCGCTGGGTCTCGGCGACGATCTGGTCGGCGTCACCTTCGAATGCGAGGTGCCCGCGTCGTACCGGGCCGGCACCGCAGTGGTCGTGGGCGGCCGGGACACCCGCGGGATGAGCCCCGGCGAGATCGACGCCTACGTCAAGGGGCAGCTCGCGGCCGGGGCCGACCTCTACACGCTGCATGCCGGGGCGCTGGCCGGGCTGGACCCGGACCTGATCCTCACCCAGGATCTGTGCCGTGTCTGCGCGCTGCCCTCGGGCCGGGTCGCCGACGCCGTGGACCACCTCGGGTGCCGGGCGGAGGTGCTCTCGCTCGACCCGTACACCCTGGACGACGTGCTGGAGTCGATCCGCGCGGTGGGCGCGGCGGCCCGGGTGCCCGACCGTGCCGAGGCCCTGGTCGACGGCCTGCGCGCCCGGCGCGCGGCGGTCGGCGCGGCGGTGGCCGGCCGGCCCCGGCGGCGGGTCGCCGTCGTCGAGTGGGTGGACCCGCCGTTCGGCGCCGGGCACTGGATCCCGGATCTCGTGGACGTCGCCGGCGGCACGCCGGTGGCCACCCACCCGGGGGCCCGGTCCACGCCGACGACCTGGGCGGACCTGCGCGCCGCCGGCCCGGAGGTGGTGCTCGTCGCACCGTGCGGCTTCCACCTGGACGGTGCCGCTGACCAAGCGGCAGCATCGGCCGTCGGGCCTTCCCGGGACCCGGAGGTGCAGGCGTTGGACGCGGACGGTCTGATCGTGCGGGCCGGGCCCACCTGGTCGACGGCGCCGAGGCGATCTCCGCGATCCTGCACCCCGACATCGTCCCCGGCCCCACCGGGGATCGCCGTCCTGTTCCTCTTCTATACCGACTGCGGCCGCGCCATATGGAAGGCATCGACTACTTTTGTTTTAGAGCATGAATCATGCAGAAACCAGGAACTCGCGATTTAGGTCAGACATCTGCGACCTAGCCTCTTATCCTGCCAACGAGGCCACCCCGTTAGGCATTTATCCAGAGACTGCAGATCGAGTAAGAGCCAAAATCGCCGCATGTTTGGAACTGGATGATGGGGTTGGAGGTAGTACCCACGGTCCGCTCGCCACATCCCGAGGCGGACCCGTTACCGTCACCAACGAGCCCTCCCCCACCGTTTTTCAGCCTGTATCCGGTGTAGAAGCCATGGCCGTCAGCTTGCGAATCGCAGGCCTTTGCAACAGTATGGCTCTTTAAGATCGAGCCAGTACCGCACGCGAAGATTCCGCCAGTTCCACACGCAAACGGACCTGTATTGCTCGTATCGTGAGCCGATGCGGGCGAAACCGCGGCCAGAACAAGTGTCGCTGCACTGGCAGCGACCAGAGCAGCTCGACTTCCATTCCGTTTTGACAGAATCATTATTCCTCCCGTTCCCGTGCAAGGAAAATAACCTACCACGGCAACATCGACCAACTCAAGACCCTAAATTTTCCTAGCTCAATTTCGGACGGTGTCCCTATGGGTTTCGTCGAGCCGCGATCGGTGTGGCTGGGCGTGGGATATAGAGGACCTTGCCGTACAGGACGTCGTATCGGCGTCGCGCGAGACAGATGAGGGCGGCGTTGTGGCGTTTGCCTTCGGATCGTTTGCGGTCAGGCCCTGCTCACGGGATTGGCGAGAGCAGCGAAGGCCGCGAGGAGAACGCACACTGAGGTTCTTACTGCCTCCTCGGGGTGGGTGCTCGCCGCGGATACTGCTGCCGGATCGTCGGGTGACCGGGGCGGGGCCGGCGTAGGCGGCGAGGTGACCGGGGGTGGCGAAGGCGGCGCCGTTGCCGACTTCGAGCAGGATCCGGGCGGCGGTCCTGACGCCGATGCCGGGCATCGAGGTCAGGACCGGGGCAAGAGGGTGTGAATCGAGCACCTCTCGACCTCGGCGGTGGTCTGGTCGCGTTGGCGTAGAACCTCGCGGAGGCTGTCGGCCAGGCGGGACAGGATCGTCTCTGCGGCCTGGGTGCCGGGAACGGCGACAGTATGCTTATCGAGGGTAGTCATGATCTGCTCGACGAGCCGCTCACCCATGCGGGGCGCCTGGACGGCGGCGATCGAGAGCAGCTTGCGGCGGCCGGCCTTACCCAGTCCAACCGGGCCGCGGCAGCGGGACAGCAACTCCGGCACCGCCTTGTGGTGCACCTTCGGGCCGAGGACTCGCTCCAGAGCGGGATGGATCTGCGTCAGCAGGCCCCGAATGCGATTCGACACCCGGGTGGCTTCGCCGGCGAGGTCGTCGTCGGACCCGACCAAGACCTCCAGTTCGGCCAGAGTTTCGTCGCCGCTGTCGACCCGGCGCAGCGTATGCAGCAGGGTGCGGGCGGCGTAAGCGATGAGGTAGGCGTCGCGGACGTCAGTCTTCGCCGCACGGGGGTGCAGGTCCGCGATGCGTCGCAGGCCAGGCCGGGTAGGTAGGCCACCTGATGACCGCACGCTCTGGCCACCGCGGCCGGCAAGGCGCCTATCGAGGCCGGTTGGTTGACCACCACCACCAAGACCCGGCCGTGGCGGGCGAGTTTGTCGAACAGCTGGGACTCCCGGGGTGCCGGACCTCCGTAATCGGCAACGCCGCGTCGTGCAGCCGCTTGCCGTTCGGGGCCGACCCGACCGCGTGATGATCACTCTTACCGACGTCCAAGCCCAGGTAAACGCCGTATCCCTCGTTAACCGAACCGCCTCCACGCACCGCATCGTGGCCCTCGGCCGCAGTCAGGGCGCCGGACTGCCGGCAGCCACGTTACGAAGAGACCTACCCACCACGGGTGACCTTGTCCCTATCAGCGGTCCGCCGACGCCACTCGACCCGGCGACAACACCCCCGGATCATCAACGACAGGGGCAGGAAGTCAGACCGGGCCGGGCGACCGAAGAGTTCCCGGCTGGGGACGATCAAGAAGGTAACGGCGTAATAGAGAGACTCTGAGTGCAGGGGACGTAGCGTGGATCAAGGCGGCGTTGGGTGAAGGCGGGTGAAGTGAGCGGGGTCAGGTCATGTCGTCGTAGTGGCGTTCGATCGGCGTCGGGGCGGCGATCGGGGCCGGGGCCTCGACCGGGGCGGACGCCTCGATCCGGGCGCCGGTCGGCACCGGCTCGTTCGACCAGCCAGCGCGTGGCCAGGACGACCTCCCGGCGCTGGTCGGCGAGGCGGAGCTGGGTCAGGGTCAGGTCCTCGAAGTCCGCGCTCCGGGAACATCCTGATCGCACCGGACGAGCGGTACCTGTG
>NZ_LEKG01000151.1:0-19775 GCF_001029515.1 Micromonospora sp. RV43
CCCTACGGCCCGGGACCGACAGCGCCCGCGTGCGCCTCGCGGCCGCTGCCGCGCGGGAGGGCGGCACGTACGATGGGCGGGTGACTGACGCTGAGACGACTCCCCGGACCGGCAAGCGCGTGCTCCTGGCCAACCCCCGCGGCTACTGCGCGGGCGTGGACCGGGCGGTGCAGACCGTCGAGGAGGCGCTGAAGCTCTACGGCGCGCCGATCTACGTGCGCAAGCAGATCGTGCACAACAAGCACGTGGTGCGCACGCTGGAGGCCCAGGGCGCGATCTTCGTGGAGGAGAACGAGGAGGTGCCGGAGGGCGCCACAGTCATCTTCTCCGCCCACGGCGTCGCCCCCGAGGTCTACGAGCAGGCCAAGCAGCGCTCGCTGCGGGCGATCGACGCCACCTGCCCGCTGGTCACGAAGGTCCACCACGAGGCCCGCCGGTTCGCCGCGCAGGACTACGACATCCTGCTCATCGGGCACGAGGGGCACGAGGAGGTCATCGGCACCGCCGGTGAGGCGCCCGCCCACATCCAGCTCGTCGACGGCCCGGACGGGGTCGACAAGGTCACCGTGCGCGACCCGGAGAAGGTGGTCTGGCTCTCCCAGACCACGCTGTCGGTGGACGAGACGCTGGAGACGGTGGCCCGGCTCAAGAAGCGGCTGCCGCTGCTCCAGTCGCCGCCCAGCGACGACATCTGCTACGCGACCTCCAACCGCCAGCACGTGGTCAAGGAGATCGCCCCCGAGTGCGACGTGGTGATCGTGGTCGGTTCGCGCAACTCCTCGAACTCGGTCCGGCTGGTCGAGGTGGCGCTCGACGCCGGGGCCCGCGCCGGCTACCTGGTCGACTTCGCGCACGAGATCGAGGACGCCTGGCTGACCGGCGCCCGGACCGTGGGTGTGACCTCCGGCGCGAGCGTGCCGGACGAACTGGTCCAGCAGGTGCTCGCGCACCTCGCCGAGCGCGGCTTCGGCGACGTCGAGGAGATCACCACCGCCGACGAGCGGCTGACGTTCTCGTTGCCGCAGGAGCTCAAGCGCGACATGAAGGCCGCCGCCGCGGCCCGCGGCTGACCGGGAACGGATCGGCCGTCGGCCGCGTCCAACCAACCATGAAGACTCCTCGTACGGTGCTCGTCGCACTGCTCGCCGGTCTCGCGCTGACCGCCTGCGCCGCACCCGGCGACGGGTCCGCCGATTCCAACCCGAGCCCGAGTACGACGGGAGCCGCCCCGGTGACCAGCCAGCCCGACCCCGGCACCAGCCCGAGCCGTCCGGACCCCTCCTGGAAGGGCGGGCCGTCGACCCCGCCGGGTGTCGGCGGCACCGTCATCAGCGGCACGGTGCAGGCCGGCGTCGAGCCGAACTGCCTGCTGCTCGACGGCCATCTGCTCGTCGGTGGCCCGCGCGACGTGCTCAAGGCCGGCGCCAAGGTCGAGGTCACCGGCCGCCCCGAGCCGGGCATGATGACCACCTGCCAGCAGGGCACCCCGTTCGTGGTCGAGTCCGCCCGCCCCGCCTGACGACACGAAGGAGCCCCGCCCCCTACGAGAGGGGACGGGGCTCCTTCGTGTCAGCGGATCAGCCGACCGAGACGACCTCCACCGAACCGCGGCCGACGACCGCGCCCTCGGTGGTGGTGACGGCCATGTCGCCGTACAGCTCCCGGCCGGCGGCCGGGGTGGACAGGGCGGTCACCGCACCGGTGAGGGTGGCGGTGGCGCCGTTGGCCAGGGACAGCGGCGTGGACGGGGCGGAGAGCGTGCCCAGCGCCGGGGACGCGAACGAGTCCCGGTAGTCGTACGCGGTGCTCGGGTCGCTCATCGAGTAACCGTCGACCACGACCCGGTAGGTGCCGGGCGCCGGGTTGGTCAGCGTGACGGCCTCCTCCGAGTCACCGTCGGCTGCCTGCCCCACCTGGGTGGTGCCGCGGAACACCGTCAGGTCCAGGTCGGCGCTCAGGTCGGACGGGTTGCCGATCCGGGCGGTGAACGAGGTGGCGCCCGCGGGCACCTCCACCACGTACTCCTGGCTGGCGCCCTCGGTGATGCTCGGCCGCTCGGTCCGGACGCTGGCCAGCGGGCCGCCGACGCCGGTCACCTGGACCGGGCCGAAGGTGTTGGTCAGGCTCCAGCTCACCGGGGACGGGGTGCCGGCGGTGACCGACGGGAGCTGGACGACGGCCGGCTCCACCTTGACGCCCTGCACGCGGGCCTGGAGCCGGAACGGGTTGTCCAGCGCCGGCGAGGTGCGACGCGCCTCCACCTCGATCTCCCACACGCCCGGCAGCGGGTTCTGGTAGTCCCGCTCCTGCGGCTTGCAGACCGCGGCGTCGGAGAAGTTGGTGTAGCAGGCGGTGCTGGCGGTGCTCTCGACCGGCACGCCGTACGGGTTGATGGCGATGAACCGGGTCTGCGAGCCGGTCGCGATGCCGGACAGGTTGACCTGGAGCGCGCCCGCACCCGGCGGGACGGTCACGAAGTACGACCGGAAGCCGTTGCGCTCGACCGAGCCGTCGGCCGAGAACGAGAACGCCGGAGCGGCGACCGGGTTCGAGGCGATCACGACGGTGGCGACCTCGAAGTCGACGACGGAGGTGGCCGGGTCGTCGACGGTCATGATGGCGCCGTGCGCGCCGGCGGTCATCGGCTTGGCCTTCACCTTGACCGTGACGGTCTTGTTCAGCGGCAGCCAGACCACCTTGGGGGCGCTGTAGGTGCCGTCGTTGCCGCGGAAGGCGACCTCGTGCTTGACGCCCTTGTTCGGGCCGCTGGTACGGGTCAGCTTCACCTCGTAGTGGCGGCTCTCCTTGACCTTCTGGCCACCACGGTCGGCGGCGCAGCGGTTGTAGAGGCCGGTGCCGACGTTCGGGTTCGGCACGAACGTGCCGGAGGCCCGGTCGTAGCGGGTCAGGTTCGGCGACAGCTCGGTGCAGACCGGCGCCTCGGAGGTGTAGGTGCGGGTCTGCACGCCCTTGGCGAGCAGGCTCCACGCGCCCGGCACGTTGAACATGCCGTAGCCCTGCGCGTACGTCGGGACGCCGGTGATCGGCTGGCCCGAGGTGTAGACGGCCCGGCGCAGCGCGGCCGGGGTGACGCCCTTGCCGGTCGCCTTGGCGGCCGACAGCAGCAGCGCGGCGGCGCCGGTGGCCTGCGGAGCGGCCATCGAGGTGCCGTTGAGCATCTGGTAGCCCGGGGGCAGCGGGTAGCCCGCCTCCGGCACCGGGCTGCCCGCCTGCCAGGTCGGCGCGGTGGAGATGGCCGAGCCGGGGGCGGTGATGTTCGGCTTGAAGCCGCCGTCCTCACGCGGGCCGCGCGAGGAGAAGTTGAACAGCGCGTTGTCCTTGCGGACCACCGAACCGTAGTTGGCCAGCCAGGTGTCCTTGCTGACGCTCGCCGCGACGCTCACCACGTCGGTGGCGACCGACGGGTCACCGACCGTGTTCACGCCCGGACCGGAGTTGCCGGCCGAGATGAACAGCTGCACACCGTAGGTGTTGATCAGGTCGTTGTAGAGGACCGCGCGGGCGTTCGAGCCGTCGTTGAGCGCGGGCAGACCGCCGATCGACATGTTCACCACGTCGACCTTGCGGTTGATCACCAGGTCGGCCATGCCGGTGGTGAGCGCCGCCGCGGTGCAGCCGCCACCCCACGAGCAGGCGCGGGCGGAGACCAGCTTGGCGCCCGGGGCGGCGCCGTCGAAGGCGCTGTTACCCAGCATGTCGTTGGCGGCGGTGATGCCGGCGACGTGGGTGCCGTGGGTGCTCTCGATGATGCCGATGTTGACGTAGTCGACCAGACCGGGGCCGCCGACCGGGGCGGTGTTCACGTTGCGCCGGTACTCGACGACGAACGGGATCTGCTCGCGTACCGCGGTGGCGGGGTTGTCGGTGCCGAAGCGTCCGACCTGGAACCGCTCCTTGTACGGCCGCATCACCTCGTCGTCGGTGAAGTTGTTGTTCTGGTTCGCGTCGACGCGCACGTCACCGTTGGCGGGGTTGTAGAGCACGCCCCAGAAGTCGGTGGTGTCGCCGTCGCGGTTGAGGTCACCGCGCGCGTCGCTGTTCGCGGTGATGTTCTCGCGGAAGACGTTGAACCGGTAGTTGCCGGCCGGTGCGGTCCACGTGCCGAGCGAGGTGGTGAACGCCGGGCCACTGACCTCGGTCAGCATCGGCCGCCAGGAGGCGTCCTCCAGCGGGTCGGTGGCGGTGACCCAGTCGACGATCTTGCGCTCGCCGGTGGTGGTCGTCTGGAGCGCCGGCTGGTCGAGGTCCACACCGGAGTCCATGATGCCGATGGTGACGCCGCGGCCGTCCCACTCCGGGTGCGCGGCCTTGAAGGCCTCCGCGCCGGTCTCGTTGGTCGGCATGTACGGGTTCACCGCACCGGTGTCACCGCCCGGCCCGGCCAGCGCCTGAGCCTGGGTGGCGGACTTGGCGCCCTTCGGTGCCGCCTCGGGCGCCGGGTCGGGGAGCTTGATGGTCTCGTCCAGGTCGACGGCGGCGACACCGGGCAGCGTGGCGGCCTTGAGCGCCTTCGCGGTGGGGACCTTCGCCAGCACGTAGCCGATCTGGTCGTACCGCTGGCTGACAGTGGCGCCGAGGCCGGTCAGGCCGTCGACGACCTTCTCGGCCGAGCCCTTCTTCGCCGCGATGATCATCGTGACCGTCGGCGCGTTCTTCGCCTCGGCCTCGTCGAGCAGCTTGGCGTCGTGTGCGCCCAGTGCCTTCGCGGCGGCCGGCAGCGAGGGGTCGGCGGCGGGGGCGGCGCTCGCGGTACCGGCGCCACCTCCCACGGTCAGGGCGCCGGCCGCGAGGACCGAGGCCAGAAGCGCGGCGGACGGTCGCCGGCTGCGCGTGCGGGGTCTACTCAACGTTCTCTTCCTCCAGAGAACAGGGCCCTCGAGGGGCAGGGCACGTGTGACGGTGATCCTGCGTGTCACGACGACATGTGTCACTACCCGGCCTCGGTTTGTGATCAGTCCGTGACACGGATCGGTCTACGTCACCGCGCGTGCCGTGTTAGGCGTCGACGTCCGTCGACCTTTCGGCCGATGTGGACGGCGTGCCCAGCAACTCGGGTGCCTGCGGCTGCCTCGGCGCCAGCTCGACCTGCGCCGGCGCGGCCAGCTCGTCGTCGGAGACGCCCAGCTCGGCCAGCTTGCGGGCGCTGACGAGCACCCGGGCCTCCAGCGACCCCACCGCCCGGTTGTACGCCGTCACCGCACCGCTCAGCGAACTGCCGAGCTTGCCCACGTGGTCGCCCAGTGTGGACAGCCGCCCGTACAGCTCGCGGGCCAGCGAGTGGACGGTGGCGGCGTTACGCGCCAGCGCCTCCTGCCGCCACGAGTAGGCGACGGTGCGCAGCAGCGCCACCAGCGTGGCCGGCGTGGCGAGCACCACGTTGCGGGCGAACGCGTGCTCCAGCAGGGACGGGTCGCGTTGCAGTGCCACGTCGAGGAACGGGTCCGCCGGCACGAACAGCACCACGAACTCGGGCGTCTGGTCGAACGCCGACCAGTAGGACTTGGCCGCCAGGCCGTCCACGTGCGCGCGCAGGTGCCGGGCGTGCGCGTCCAGGTGGGTGTCGCGCCCCCGCTCGTCGCGCGCCTCCATCGCGGTCAGGTACGCGTCGAACGGCGCCTTCGCGTCCACCACCACCGTCCGGCCGCCGTGCAGCCGCACCACCAGGTCGGGGCGTACCCCCTGGTGGTCGGTCGCGGCGGTGACCTGCTCGCTGAAGTCGCAGTGTTCGAGCATGCCGGCGGCCTCGACGATCCGGCGGAGCTGGTGCTCGCCCCAGCGGCCCCGCACCTGCGGCGCGCGCAGCGCGGCGACCAGCTGCTTGGTCTCGGTGCGCAGCTCGCCGGAGACGGCGCTCATGGACCGCACCTGCTCGCGCAGTTCGGCGTACGCGTCGACGCGGTCCCGCTCCAGCTCCGCCACCCGCTGCTCGTAGCGGCGCAGCGTGTCGTGCAGCGGCGCGACCGCGCGGGCCACCGCCTCCTGGGACTGCGCCGTCGCCTCGTAGCTGAGCGCCCGCATGGACTGCTCCAGCCGGCCCTCGCCGGCCTGGGTGGCGGCGAGTGTCGCCTCCAGGCGGGCGATGTCGGCCGCCGCGCGCGCCCGCGCGGCCAGCCAGCCCACCGCGCCGCCCGCGGCGAGGCAGAGCACCACCACGGCCAGCGTCGCAAAGCTCATGGCCAAGAGCTTGCCAAACGGGTACGACGAGCGCCCGGTGGGTACGTTCGAGTCATGGAGTTCGCGTTGTGGCTGGTCCTGATCCTGCTGCTCGGAGGTGCGTTCGTGTTCTGGCGGAGGGGGAGCAGATCGCGCCGGGCGAACGAGCTGGCCGACGCCCGCGCCGAGGCGCAGCGCTGGTACGAGCGGCTCGGCGGCCAGCTGATGAACCTGCACGGCGACGCTCCGGCGGTCCGGCAGGCGCTCGCCGACGCCGGTGAGCGGTACAACGCGGCCGGTTCGCAGCTGGAGCAGGCGACCACGCCGCGCCAGTTCGGGCTGGCCCGGGAGACCGCGCTGGAAGGGCTGGCGTACATCCGGGCGGCGCGGACCGCGATGGGCATCGACCCGGGCCCGGAGCTGCCGCCGCTCGCCGCTGCCCAGGGCGCCGGCGCGCTCACCAAGGAGCGCCAGGTCGACGTGCAGGGGCAGACGTTCCGGGCCGGCCCGCAGCCGGGGAACGCGACGCCCTACTACTACCCGGGTGGCCGGTTCCAGGGGCGGCCGGTGCCGGCCGGCTGGTACTCCACGCCGTGGTGGAAGACCGCGCTCGGCGCGGGCGTCGGTGTGGTCGGCGGTCTCCTGATCGCGGACGCGCTGTTCTCACCCGCGTTCGCCGACCCCGGGTACGACGCCGGCTACCAGGAGGGCTTCGGCGACGGCCAGGACTTCGGCGACCAGGGCGGCGACATGGGCGGCGGCGACATGGGCGGCGGTGGCGACTACGCCGGTGGCGACTTCGGCGGCGGCGGGGACTACGGCGGCGGCGACTTCGGTGGCTTCGGCGGCGGGGACTTCGGTGGTGACTTCGGCGGCGGCGACTTCTAGGGCGTGTCTCCTGGATCTTGGGTGCAGATTCGGCTATCCACGTCTGTCGTGAGTGGGCGGTTTGAACTGACCGAGGTCGAGTACGCGCGGATCGCGCCGTTGCTGCCGGCGTTGACACCGCAGCGGGGTGGGCGGTGGCGTGATCACCGGCAGGTGATCAACGGGATCGTGTTCCGGGTGCGGAGCGGGGTGCCGTGGCGGGACGTCCCGGAACGGTACGGGCCGTGGAAGACGCTGTACAAGCGGTTCACCCGCTGGCAGGAGGACGGGACCTGGGCGCGGATCGAGGCGATGCTGCAGACCGAGGCGGACGCTGCCGGGGACCTGGACTGGCACGGCAACGCCGATTCCACGATCGTGCGTGCCCACCAGCACGCCGCCGGCGCGCGTAAAGGGGGCTGAGCAGCAGTGACGCAGCGCGACGGGAAGGACTCGGCAAGTCGCGCGGCGGGTGGACCACGAAGATCCACACGATCGGGGACGGGCGGGGCCGGAACCTGACCAGTCACCTGACCCCGGGCCAGGACCACGACACCCGCCAGCTGGTCCGGTTGCTCGACGACGTGGCCGTGGCCCGCCCCGGCCGGATCGGCCGCCCCCGCAAACGCCTCGATTCCCTGTCCGCGGACAAGGCCTACAGCTCGCGCGGCAACCGCCGATCGCTGCGGGCCCGGCGCATCCCGCACGACATCCCCGAAAAAGACGACCAGAAAGCCCACCGCGCCCGGAAAGGATCACGCGGTGGCCGCCCACCCAACTTCCGCCCGGACCGCTACCGGCAGCGCAACACCGTCGAACGGCTGATGAACCGGCGCAAGCAGTTCCGCGCCGTGGCCACCAGGTACGACAAGCTCGCCTGCCGCTACCGCGCCACCGTGCAGATCGCCGACATCCTCATATGGCTACGCGCGAAACCGGACCGCCCCAAGCCATGATCCAGGAGACACGGCCTAGTCGACGCCGCCGCGCCAGGCGCCGCCGCGCCAGGCGCCGCCGCGTCGGGCGCCGCTCGCGTCGGGCACCGCTCGCGGCGCGCCGGGCGCAGGCGTTAAGAAGGGCCCCCTCTTATGCACGAGGCGTTAAGAGGGGGCCCTTCCTTACACGTCAGCCGGTGTTGCGCATGCCGGCGGCGATGCCGTTGACGGTGGTCAGCAGCGCCCGCTCCAGCGCCGTACCGTCGTTCGGGGCACGCCGCCCACCCGGCGCGGTCACCACCGCACGCCCGGCGGCGCCGGATTCGCGGTACTGCCGCAGCAACGCCACCTGGAGGTGGTGCAGCGGCTCCAGGTAGGTGTCCCGCACGGCGAGCGTGCGCTGGAGCACCGGCGAGTTGTCCAGCAGCGCCGGTGCGGCGGTGACCGCGAGCACCTCCTGCTTGGTCAGCTCGTACTCCTGCTCGATCTTGTCGAAGATCGGGTGCAGCTTCTTCGGCACCAGCGTCTCGACGTACCGCCGGGCGATGGTCAGGTCGGTCTTGGTCAGCATCATCTCGACGTTCGACAGGAACGTGCGGAAGAAGTGCCAGTTCCGGTTCATCTCGGCGAGCACGTCGGCCAGCCCGGCCGCCCGCGCGGCGGCCAGACCGGAACCCACGCCGAACCAGCCCGGCACGATCTGCCGGGTCTGCGTCCAGCCGAACACCCACGGGATGGCGCGCAGGCCGGACAGGCCGGCGCCGGTGTTCGGGCGCTTCGCCGGCCGGGAGCCGATGTTCAGCGCGCCCAGCAGCTCGGTCGGGGTGGAGGCCCAGAAGTACGCGGGCAGGTCCGGCTCCTCGACCAGCGACCGGTACGACCGGAATGCCGACTCGGACACCACGTCCATCGCCGCGTCCCAGCGCTCCAGCATCTCGGCCGGCTGCCGGGGCGCGGTGTGCAGCAGCGTCGCTTGGAGCACCGCGGCCACCGTCAGTTCCAGGTTCTCCCGGGCCAGCGCCGGCAGCGTGTACTTGTCGGAGATGACCTCGCCCTGCTCGGTCACCTTGATCGCGCCGTCCAGCGTGCCGTACGGCTGAGCCAGGATCGCGTCGTGGGTGGGGCCGCCACCACGGCCGACGGTGCCGCCCCGGCCGTGGAACAACCGCAGGTGCACGCCGTGCCGCGCGGCCACGTCCCGCAGCGAGCGCTGCGCCCGGTGGATGGACCACTGGCTGGTGGTGATGCCCGCCTCCTTGTTGGAGTCGGAGTAGCCGAGCATCACCTCCTGCACGTCGCCCCGGGCCGCCACGAGCGCCCGGTACGCGGGCAGCGACAGCAGTTCGTCCAGCAGCTCACCACCGGCGTTCAGTTCGGCCGGGGTCTCCAGCAGCGGCACGATGCCGATGCGGGCCCGCCCGGAGTGCACGTCCACCAGGCCGGCCTCGCGGGCCAGCACCACGGCGGCCAGCACGTCGTCGACGCCGAGCGTCATCGAGATGATGTACGACTCGATGACCTCGGGGCCGAACCGGTCCTGCGCCTCGCGGATCGCCGCGAACACGTCGAACGTCTTGCGGGCCGACTCGGTGAGCGGGCTGTCCTGGGTGGAGAGCGGCCGCCGGCCGGTCAGCTCGTCGGCGAGCAGCTTGGTGCGCTCCAGCCGGGACAGTGCCGGGTAGTCGGAGACCTCGCCGACCGCCTCGTAGAGCTGGGCCAGCACCTCGTGGTGCTTCTCCGCGTGCTCCCGGATGTCCATGGTGGCCAGGTGCAGGCCGAACGCGGACACCGTACGGATGGCCGAGGCCAGCCGCCCGACGGCGGTGAGCTGGCCGGAGTTGCGGGCCAGCGACGCGCGCAGCAGTTCCAGGTCGGCGATCAGCTCGGACGAGCCCCGGTAGTCCCGCCCCGGCACGTGCGGGGTGTCGGCACGCAGCCGCTCCCGGGTGTTGGCGAGCTTCGCCTTCACACACCGCGCCTTGAGCCGGTACGGCTCCTCCGCGTTGACCCGGCGGAACCGGGGCGCCACCTCGGGCAGCGCGTCCAGGTCCTTGGCGAGGCTGGCGGACAGGTCGAGCGACACCGCACGCAGCCGCCGGGACACGCTGACCTCGGTGATCAGCTCGTCCATCGCCTTCTCGGTGGCGGCGATGCCGTGCTCGTGCTGGATGCGCAGCACCTCGCGGGTGACCACCGGCGTGACGAACGGGTTGCCGTCGCGGTCACCGCCGATCCAGGTGCCGAAGCTCAGCGGGCGGGACGTCGGCGACGTCTCCACGCCGAGCGTGCGCAGCGTGTCGGCGAGGTCGTCGAGGACCTGGGGCGCGGCCTCGGCGTACAGGTCGCGCAGGTAGTAGATCGCGTTGCGCGCCTCGTCGGTCGGGTCCGGCCGGTCCAGCCGCAGTTCGTCGGTCTGCCACATGAGATCGAGCAGTTCGGCCAGGCGGCGGTTCGCCGGGCCCTCGTCGCTGGCGCCGTACAGGATCGCGTTCGCGGTCTCGGTGTCCAGCTCGTCGGCGACGGCGCGCAGCTTGGACAGGATGGACCGGCGGGCCGCCTCGGTCGGGTGGGCGGTGAAGACCGGTCGTACTGCCAGCCGGCGGGCCGCGGCGGCGATCTCCTCGGCCGGTACGCCGCGCTCGGCGATCATCTTGGCCGCCTGGTCCAGCCAGCCGCCGTGTGTGGCGCGGCGGCGGCGCAGGTCCCGGGCGCGGTGCACCTGCTCGGTGATGTTCGCCAGGTGGAAGTAGGTGGAGAAGGCGCGGGCCAGCTTCGTGCCGGTGGTGACGTCGAGCCCGGCGAGGCGCTGGGCCGCGGCCGGTACGTCGGAGCGGACCTGGGCGCGGATCTCCTCGACCAGGTCGAGCAGCGGGCGGCCCTCCTGCCGGGCGAGGGTCTGCCCGAGCAGCGTGCCGAGGCGGCGGATGTCGGCCCGGAGAGCGGCGTCGGGGCCGTCGTGGTCGTGCTGGTCGGTCACGGTTGCGCTCCTTACGCGAGGACGAAGGACAGCGCTGTCCGACTCCTCTGGATGGTATCCGCGCGGCCCCGGCGGACAGGAGGGGGACGGCGTGATGATCTGCACTCTGGGACGGTCCGCCGGTCAGTCCCGCTCGACGGCGTGCCGTCCCGCCTTCGGCCGGCGGCGTGCCCGGAACATGGTCGCGGTGAGCAGGCCGGCCAGGCCGGCGACCACCCAGACCAGCAGCCCGGTCAGTGCCCAGCCGCCGCCGCGCCAGTCGAAGTAGATGGCCGACTTGAACAGGTCGGTGGCGAGGCCCGGCACGTTCCAGCGGTGCATCCCGCGCAGGAACGGCGGCAGGAACTCGGGCGCGTAGATGCCGCCGGAACCGGGGTTGCCGAGCACGACGAGCAGCAGGATCACGATGCCGGTACCGAGCAGCCCGAGCCAGCCCTGCACGGCGGCGGCGACCATCCCGGCCGCGAACGCGGCGAGCGCGCCGACCACCGCCACCGTCGCCACCTGATCGGGGAACACGCCGAGCACCGGCCCGACCAGGATCGCCCCGATGACGCCGAGCAGGATCGCGTGCACCGCGAGCGTGGCGATCCGCAGCCCGGCCCGGCGCAGGTCGCGCGGGCTGGTGCCGAGCGAGATGCCGAGCGCCGTGGACGCCAGGTAGCCGCCGAGCACCACGCCGACGGCCAGGTAGAACGGGACCAGGCCGCGCGGGTCGTCGGCGGAGACCGGTACGTCGTCGGTGACCTCCAGTGGCACCCCGGCCTGCCGGGCCGCCTCGGTGAACACGTCGGTGACGAGTTCGGTGGCGGCGGGCGCTCCCGCGCTGGCGGTGGCGAGCGTCAGGCCGCCGTCGGGGGCGGAGCTGAGCACCGCGTACACCGATCTGTCGGTGAGACCGTCGGAGGCGGCGTCGCGGCTGTCGTACCCGACGGGTTTGATCGTGTCGGTGCGGGCGCGGACGGCGGACATCACGGCCTGGGCCTGCTGGTCGCTCGTGACGACGGCGACCGGCACGTCGCGCGGGTCCGGCTTGTGCAGCGCGCCGACGTAGGCGGCGATGAACGCGCTGGCCAGCGCCAGGGTGCCGAGGATCAGCGCCGCCGTGCGGGGCAGCCAGTCCCGGGTACGCAGCTCCGGCTCGTCGTCCACGGCCTCAGCCTATTGCGGGCATATGCCCGGCTCATGGGGTTTCGTCGGGCGAAAACCGCTGGCCCGGGCCGATAGCGTCGGGCCATGACGGTGCCTGTCTATCCCGCCAAACCGCAGCCGGGCGACCGGGTCGCGGTCGTCTCACCCTCCGCCGGCCTGCCGGGTCTCTTCCCTCACGTGTACGAGCTGGGCCTGCGCCGGCTCCGCGACGAGCTGGGGCTGGAACCGGTGGAGTATCCGACCACCCGGGTCATGGGCGCCGACCCGCGCGACCGGGCGCGTGACCTGACCGCCGCGTTCGCCGACCCGACGATCACCGCCGTGCTGGCGACGGTCGGCGGGGACGACCTGATCACCGTCACCCCGTACCTGGACGACGAGGTGTTGCGGGCCAACCCGAAGCCGTACTTCGGCTACTCGGACAACACCAACGTGCTCAACCACCTGTACCGGCTGGGCGTCGTCGGCTACCACGGCGGCTCCGTGCTCGTGCACCTCGGGCGCTCCGGGAAGCCGCACCCGCTCACGCTCGACTCGCTGCGCGCCGCGCTGTTCACCACCGGCTGGTACGAGCTGACCGCCGCCTCCGAGTGGGGCGACGAGCCGCGCGACTGGCGCGACCCGGCCACGCTCGCCGAGGAGCCGCCGATGTACCCGTCCGAGGGCTGGCGCTGGCACGGCCCGGCCCGGGTGGTGCAGGGCCGGACGTGGGGCGGCAACCTGGAGATCCTGCACTGGCTGATGGCGGCCGACCGCGTTCCGCGCGCGGCCGACCTGGCCGGCTCGGTACTGGTGCTGGAGACGTCGGAGGAGATGCCCACCGCGCAGGAGGTCTTCCGGATCGTGCGCAACATGGGCGAGCGGGGTCTGCTCGCCGCCGTCCCGGCGATCGTGGTGGGCCGCCCCAAGGCGTGGGACTTCGACCGGCCGCACTCGGTCGCGGAGCGGCTGGCCTGGGCCGCCGACCAGCGGGCGGCGATCCTGTCGGCGCTCGCCCCCTACGCCGGCGACCCGGTGGTGGTCTTCGACGTCGACCTGGGCCACACCGACCCGCAGGTGATCATCCCGTACGGCGGCGAGATCCGCGTGGACGCGGCCGAGCGCCGCATCGCCGTGCGCTACTGACGGCGGCGGCGGGCCGACGGCGCGGGGTCAGGCGTCGAGGACGGCGAAGGCGCGGACCGGGAACGTGCCCATGCCGGCGACCCGCGGCGGAGCGGCGGTGAACCGGAAGCCGGTCGGCGGCAGCGCGTCCAGGCCGGTCAGGTGCTCCACGATCGGCACCCCGGCGGCCAGCAGACCGGTGTGCGCCGGGCGCTGACCTGCTGCCGCCGCCGTCATGTCGTCGATGTTGATCGAGTCGATGCCGACGAGCGCCGCGCCCGACTCGGCCAGCCACTGGGCGCCGTCACCGGTCAGGTAGGGCGCGTCCGGTGCGGCGTACGCGTCGGTGCCGAAGTGCACGTCCCACCCGGTGTGCAGCAGCACCGCGCACCCGGCCACGTCGTACGGGGCGAGCATCAGCCGGTCCACCGCCCGCGTACCGGCCGGCACGCGTACCACCAGGCCGGGCAGGTCGGCGAGGCGGTCCAGCGGCACCCCGGTCAGGTCCGGGCCGTCGGCGAAGCGGTGCGACGGCGTGTCCACGTACGTGCCGGTGTTGGCGATCATGTCGATCCGCCCGACCTGGAACTCGACACCGGGCGCGTACCGGCTCCGGGACGCCTCCCGGGTCAGCCACTCGGTGATCGCCGGTGCGGGCCAGCCGGGCAGCGTGACCAGGCCGTCGATGATCACGTGACTCAGCTCGACGAGTTTCCGCCCGCCGCCCGTGGCCGGGGCGGCCACCCCGCGCCCGCCCTTGTGCGGCTCCTCGACGACGGTCCGGTTCGTGATCCGTACCTCGCCGACCATGAGCAGCCCCAGGTGCCGGACCAGCAGCGCGGCCACCTCGTCGTCGGTGACGTCGGGGTGCGGCACGTCCAGCCGGAACCCGTCGGTGCGCAGACCGCCACCGTTGGAGAAAACCACCTCGGCGTCGAAGACCGTCCGATACTCGACCATCCGCCCACCGCACCACGCCCGGTCGCAGCCGGTCAAGATCCAACGTCGGGCGGGCCCGGTTCGTCGGTGGAGGGGGATAGGCTCGAACGGTGCACCCCCCGTCCGGCTGGACGCGGGGTCGTCGTCGTGTGTCGATCCGCTGGAAGTGATCACTGATGCTCACCGGACTCTTCTCCGCCGCCCTGGCCGACCCGGGGCTGGCCCGGGCGCGTGACCTGGCGCGCTCCGGTGCCGCGCAGGTCGACGGGCTCGACCTCACCGCCCCCGCCGCGCTGCGCCCGTTCGCTGTGGCAGCGGTCGCCGCCGACGAGCCGGCCGGAGGCGCGGGCCGCCCGGTGCTCGCGGTCACCGCCACCACCCGCGAGGCCGACGACCTGGCCTCCGCGCTGGGCAGCCTGCTGCCGCCGGAGCAGGTGGCGGTCTTCCCGTCCTGGGAGACGCTGCCGCACGAGCGCCTGTCGCCCCGATCCGACACGGTCGGGCGGCGCCTCGCCGTGCTGCGCCGGCTGGCCCACCCGGACGCCGCCGACGCGCACGGCCGCACCGGGCCGCTGCGGGTCGTCGTCGCGCCGGTGCGCTCGCTGCTCCAGCCGCAGCTCAAGGGCCTCGGCGACCTGGAGCCGGTGCAGCTCGCCGCCGGGGACGAGGCCGACCTGGAGGAGGTTGCCCGCCGGCTCACCGACATGGCGTACGCCCGGGTCGACCTGGTCACCAAGCGCGGCGAGTTCGCCGTCCGCGGCGGCATCCTGGACGTCTTCCCGCCCACCGACGAGCACCCGTCCCGGGTCGAGTTCTGGGGCGACGAGGTGGAGGAGATCCGCACCTTCGCGGTGGCCGACCAGCGCACCATCGAGGGCGTGGCGCAGATGTGGGCGCCGCCGTGCCGGGAGCTGCTGCTGACCCCGGCGGTGCGGGAGCGGGCCGCCGCGCTCGCCGCCGAGCACCCGGAGCTGGCCGAGATCCTGGACAAGCTGTCCGAGGGCATCCCGGTCGAGGGCATGGAGTCGCTCGCTCCGGCCCTGATCGGCGCCGACGCGCTGGAACTGCTCGTCGACTGCATGCCGGCCGGCACCCACGTACTCCTCTGCGACCCCGAGCGCATCCGCACCCGCGCGCACGACCTGGTCCGTACCTCGGAGGAGTTCCTCCAGGCCAGCTGGGCCGCGGCCGCCGTCGGCGGCCAGGCCCCTGTCGACCTCGGCGCCGCCGCCTTCAAGACCCTGGCCGAGGTACGCACGGCAGCCCGCGCCCTGCGCCAGCCCTGGTGGACGCTCGCGCCGTTCGGCCTGGTCGAGGCGGACGCGGCGCCGGCCCGGCAGCCCTGGGAGGACGAGCCGGCCGCTGTCGACGTCACCCCCGACGACGCCATCGCGGTGAGCCTGGCCGCCCAGCCGGCCCCGCTCTACCACGGCGAGACCGCCCGGGTGGTCGACGACCTGAAGCGCTGGGCCGGTGAGGGCTGGTCGATCGCGCTCGTGTTCGAGGGGCACGGCCCCGCCCAGCGGGCCGTCGAGGTGCTCCGCGACGCCGGTCTCGGCGCCCGGCTCACCGAGGAGGTGCCCGCCGCACCGGCGCCGGGCGAACTGCTCGTGTCCTGCGGCTGCCTGACCGCCGGCTTCGTCGACGAGGCGTCGAAGTTCGTGCTGCTCACCGGCAACGACGTCACCGGTGGCCGGGGCACCTCCACCCGCGACATGCGCAAGATGCCCAGCCGGCGGCGCAACACCATCGATCCGCTGGAGCTGAAGGCCGGCGACTTCGTGGTGCACGAGCAGCACGGCATCGGCCGGTACGTGGAGCTGGTGCAGCGCACGGTGAACGGCGCCAGCCGCGAATACCTGGTCATCGAGTACGCGCCGAGCAAGCGCGGCCAGCCCGGCGACCGCCTGTTCGTCCCCACCGACCAGCTCGACCAGCTCTCCCGTTACGTCGGCGGTGAGCAGCCCACGCTGCACAAGATGGGCGGCTCGGACTGGCAGAAGTCCAAGGCGCGGGCACGCAAGGCGGTCCGGGAGATCGCCGCGCAGCTCATCCAGCTCTACGCCGCGCGCAAGGCGTCGAAGGGGCACAACTTCGGCCCCGACACCCCGTGGCAGCGGGAGCTGGAGGACGCCTTCCCCTGGCAGGAGACGCCCGACCAGCTGGCCGCCATCGAGGAGGTCAAGCGGGACATGGAACAGACCGTCCCGATGGACCGGCTGATCTGCGGCGACGTCGGCTACGGCAAGACCGAGATCGCGGTACGGGCGGCGTTCAAGGCGGTGCAGGACGGCAAGCAGGTGGCCGTGCTGGTGCCGACCACGCTGCTGGTGCAGCAGCACTACAACACGTTCGCCGAGCGGATGAGCCAGTTCCCGGTGTCGATCCGGCAGCTGTCCCGGTTCCAGACGCCGAAGGAGTCCGAGCAGACGCTGGAGATGGTCGCCGCCGGCACCGTCGACATCGTCATCGGCACCCACCGGCTGCTCCAGGCGGCCACCCGGTTCAAGTCTCTGGGGCTGGTCATCATCGACGAGGAGCAGCGGTTCGGCGTCGAGCACAAGGAGCACCTGAAGACGCTCCGCGCCTCGGTCGACGTGCTCGCCATGTCGGCCACCCCGATCCCGCGCACGCTGGAGATGGCGATCACCGGCATCCGGGAGATGTCCACAATCGCCACCCCGCCGGAGGAGCGGCACCCGGTGCTCACGTTCGTCGGGGCGTACGACGACCGTCAGGTGGCCGCCTCCATCCACCGTGAGCTGCTGCGCGACGGTCAGGTCTTCTACCTGCACAACCGGGTCGAGTCGATCGAGAAGACGGCCCGCAGGCTGCGGGAGCTGGTCCCGGAGGCCCGGGTGGCGGTGGCGCACGGCCAGATGGGCGAGGAGGCGCTGGAGAAGGTGATGGTCGGCTTCTGGGAGAAGGAGTTCGACGTCCTCGTCTGCACCACGATCGTCGAATCAGGCATCGACATCCCGAACGCCAACACCCTCATCGTCGAGCGCGCCGACCTGCTCGGCCTGGCCCAGCTGCACCAGATCCGCGGCCGGGTCGGCCGTGGCCGGGAACGGGCGTACGCGTACTTCCTCTACCCGCCGGAGAAGCCGCTCACCGAGAACGCGCACGAGCGGCTGGCGACCATCGCCCAGCACACCGAACTCGGCGCCGGCATGTACGTGGCGATGAAGGACCTGGAGATCCGCGGCGCCGGCAACCTGCTCGGCGGCGAGCAGTCCGGCCACATCGAGGGCGTCGGCTTCGACCTGTACGTCCGGATGGTCGGCGAGGCCGTGTCCGCCTTCAAGGGCGAGCAGCAGGAGGAGGAGGCGGAGGTCAAGGTCGACCTGCCGATCGACGCGCACCTGCCGCACGACTACGTGGCGGTGGAGCGGCTGCGCCTGGAGATGTACCGCAAGCTCGCCGAGGCCCGCGACTCCGAGCGTCTGCGCGAGGTGGTCGCCGAGATGACCGACCGGTACGGCGAGCCGCCGGCGCCGGTGCAGAACCTGGTCGCGGTGGCGCGGTTCCGGCTGCTCGCCCGCCGCTACGGACTGACCGACGTGTCGATGCAGGGCAAGCACATCCGGTTCGGCCCGCTGCCGCTGCCCGACTCGAAGCAGATGCGGCTCAAGCGCTACCACCCGGACTCGGTCTACAAGCAGGCGCTCGACCAGGTCAGCGTGCCGCGGCCGAGCACCCGGCGGATCGGCGGCGAGCCGCTGCGCGACCAGGCGCTGCTGGAGTGGTGCGGGCAGCTCCTGGCCGACGTCCTCGGCAAGCCCGAGGAGCTGGCCGGTGCCGCCCGGTCCGGGGCGGGCGCGCGATGAGGTGGGCGGAGTCACAGGCCGGCACTCGGCGTGAGAGAGTGACCCTCATGCGTGCTCGCCGTTCCCTCGTCGCCGTCAGCGTCGCGGCCCTTGCCGCGCTCTCTCTCGCCGCCTGTGGCCGCTCCGCCCCGGACGTCGCCGCCTACGTCGGCGACAGCCGGTACTCCGTCGACCGGGTCGACGCGATCTACGAGGACGCGCAGCGGCAGTACGCGGAGGCCGTCCGTAGCCAGTCCCCGCAGACGCCGTCGCCGGCGGAGCTGCGGTCCTCGGTGACCCGGCAGGACGTGCTGAACCTGCTGGTGGCGATCGACCTGGGCAAGCGTGTGGCGGCCGACAAGGGCCTCCAGGTCACCGACCAGATCTCCCCGGAGCAGATCCAGCAGGCGCTCCGCATGCCGGCGACCACCGAGTACACGAAGCTGTGGGGCGAGTGGGTCGACCTCTCCGGCACGCTCCAGCAGAGCCTGCCCCCGGCCGACCTCAGCGACGAGTCCCTGATGGCCGTCTACCACGCCCTCGAGAAGACCGGGGCGATCCAGCCGGGCCTGAGCATCGACCAGGTGCGGCAGGCGTTCGGCGAGGCCGGATTCGTCCGCACCGCCACCGCGCTCAGCAGCGCGCTGCAGGAGCAGGCCGAGAAGTCGGACGTCCGCGTCAACCCCCGGTTCGGCGTGACGGGCGTGCCGTCGCTGGTCAACACCGGCCAGTCGTTCGTCTTCTACTCCCTGCCGTACGTCGACCAGGACGGCCCGGTCACCGACATCTCCACGCCCGAGGCGCCGGCCTCCGGCTCCCCGGCTCCCGGAGCCGCATGACCGCGCGGATCGTCCTGCTCGTCACCTCACCCCGGCTGCCCGCCGGCCTGCTGACTTCGGCCGGGTGGGACGCCGTACGCTCCGCCCCGGTCCTCGCCGGTGCGGAGAGCGAGCTGACCCGTGCGGTCCGAATGGCCGGCGCCGACGTGAGCGTGGTGACCGAGGGTGCGACCCAGGCGCTGCTCGACGCCGCCGCCGCGCACGGCGGGGCGGTGTGGCTGGCCGGTCCGGCCGGCGACGAGACGCTGGCCCGTGAGCTGGGGCTGCGGCTGGCGCGCGAGCCCGGCCTGGCCGAGCTGGAGCTGATGTACGGCTCGTGGGATCCGCCCGGCGCCCGGCTGCTCGACGCGGTCGAGGTGATGGACCGGCTGGCCTCCCCGGGCGGCGATCCGTGGAAGCGGGCGCAGACCCACCGCAGCCTGGCCGGTTTCCTGCTGGAGGAGTGCTACGAGGCGTACGACGCGATCAGCGCCGACGACACCGACGCGCTCCGCGAGGAACTGGGCGACGTGCTGCTCCAGGTGCTGCTGCACGCCCGGCTGGCGGAGAACCTGCCGGAGGGCAAGAGCTGGACCGTCGACGACGTCGCGGGCACCCTGGTCGACAAGATGGTGCGGCGCAACCCGCACGTGTTCTCCGGTGAGCCGGCCGGTTCGATCGAGGAGATCGAGGCGAACTGGGAACGGATCAAGCGGGCCGAGAAGACCCGCGACTCGGTGCTGGACGGCATCGCGCTGAGCCAGCCCGCGCTCTCCCTGGCCGCGAAGATCCTGGACCGGGCCGGCCGGGTGGGCCTCGCCGTACCGCCGCCACTGGCCGAGTCGCAGGTGGATCCGGAGGCCCGGCTCGGCGCGAGCCTGCTGGCCACTGTCGCCGCCGCCCGGCAGGCCGGCATCGACCCGGAGGCCGCGCTGCGGCGGGCCACCTTGGCATACGCCGAAGCGATCCGAGCCGCCGAACGCCCCACCCCCACCAACCC
>NZ_LEKG01000152.1:0-19770 GCF_001029515.1 Micromonospora sp. RV43
CCACCAGCGCCAGGATGGCCAGCGCGAGGCTGCCGGAGATGTCCACCCGGGCGGCCTCCGACGCCCACATCAGCAGCGCCACCGCGGCCAGCACCGCAGCCCCGAACACCACCATCGCCGCCACCGGTGCCAGCTCCACCCCGGCCAGCCGCACGATCACCGCCGGGGCGGCGACGGCCAGGGCGAGGACGATGCGGCCCGCGGCGCCGCGCCCGCTGACGGTCGTTTCGATCTCAGCGCTCACCGGTTGCCCCCGCGCTGGTGGAAACCGCGCTGTCATCGGCCGCTGGCACACTGAGAGGCACGTTGCGCAGGCTCAGCCACATCGCGACCGCCACCCCACAGATCAGGGCGCTGTCGGCCAGGTTGAACGTCGGCCACCAGTCCAGGTGCAGGAAGTCGACCACATGCCCC
The DNA here is from genome assembly GCF_001029515.1 of Micromonospora sp. RV43. Lineage (NCBI taxonomy): Bacteria > Bacillati > Actinomycetota > Actinomycetes > Micromonosporales > Micromonosporaceae > Micromonospora > Micromonospora sp. RV43. The sequence goes on from NZ_LEKG01000152.1 coordinate 415, forward strand.
CGGCCCAGACCCGGGGACCGGAACAGCCGGTCCACCAGATTCCCGGCCGCCCCGCCCGCGATCAGGCCGAGCGCCACCGCCCACCCGCGATGGGTGACCTTGCGCCCGTACCAGGAGATGCCCGCGATGACGGCCACCGCCACGACCGTGAAGACCGGGGTGATGCCGGTGCCGATCGAGAACGCCGCGCCCGGGTTGCGGGTCAGCCGAAGCGCCAGCCCGGCGAACAGATCGACGCTGCGGCCCGGCAGCCACGCCACAGCGGCGCTCTTGGACGCGACGTCCACCGCCAGCGCCGTCACCGCCGCGCCTGCCAGCCACGCCACACGTTGCGGCGGGGTCTGCACGGCGGTCACCGGGGGCCGTCGCCGTAGGTTGGGCACAGCGCCACTGTCTCCCCGGTCGCGGCCAGCAGCGACTCGGCGGCCGCCAGCAGGTCCATCAGCTCCATGTGGGTCAGGAAGTAGAAGGACTGGCGCCCGACCGCGCGGTAGTCCACCAGTCCGCAGTCCCGCAAGCAGGCCAGATGCGCCGACACCGTCGACTGCGCCCACCCCAACTCCCGAACGAGGTCCACCACCCGCGCCTCACCGCCGGCCAGCCGGCGCACGATCGCCAGCCGGGTCGGGTCTGCGAGCCCGCGGAACAGCGCCGCGGCGGGCGCGAGGGCCTCCCGCTCCACTTCCTGTGTCATCGCCATGTGGCGATGCTACCGCACCAGGCCGGCGAAGATCGCGAGATGGCGATCACATCGCCGCTTCATGATGTAGAGGTGGTGTCATGGATAAGTCTTGTGCTTCCTCGCAGCGGCTTCAGCCAAACGCCGCGAATCGGCGCAATCACGTCGAGACGGCCGGGGCGGGGCCAATCGGCGCAACGGCCGGTTGCGGCACCGGCCGGCCACGACGTCCCTGTGGGTGGCTCGGCCGGCCAGCCCCCGCGAACCGTCAACCCAGCGCCGCGGGAGGACGACAGTTCGGCGCAGCACATGGTAGGCACGCCTGATGGACGATTCCGTGTGGTGGCTGCTGCGCGACACCCGGCGGGTGATGCGACGAGGCGCCGCCAGCATCGAGCAGCGCCAGCGTGCCCGCCTGCGAGACATGGTGGCCTTCGCTCGCGCCTACTCACCGTTCTACCGCGAGTTGTACCGGCAGGTTCCGCCCGGCGTCGATGACCCGACGCTGCTGCCGGCCACCACCAAAGGGCAGCTGATGGCCGAGTTCGACGCGTGGGGCACCGACCGCGCCGTAACCCGGGAGGCCGTCGACGCCTTCGTCGACAACCCGGCTCTGATCGGCGAACGATTCCTCGACCGCTACACGGTGGCGACCACGTCCGGGACCACCGGCACCCGGGGTGTGTTTCTCATCGACGACGCCGCCCTTCGAGTGACCAACGTGCTGGCCGCTCGCGTGGTGGGCGCCTGGCTGCGTCCACGGGACCTGCCGAGAATCCTCGCCCGCCGCGCAAGGATGACCATGGTGAACGCGGCCGGTGGACACTTCGCCTCGACCGTGGCCGCCGTCCGGCTGCAGCGGCGCCGCGGCAACCGCGTCCAGGTGCTGCCGGTGACCACGCCACTGCCCGACCTGGTCGACGCGCTCAACCGGTTCCAGCCCGCACTGCTCGCCTCCTACGCCAGCACCGCCGCGCTGCTGGCCAGCGAGCAGGCAGCCGGCCGCCTGCACATCAACCCGGTGCTCACGATGCTGTCCGCCGAGGGTCTGCCCCTATCCGAGTACGACCGCATCGCCCGGACGCTGCGGACCACGGTAGCCAACAGCTACGCCGCCACCGAGTGCCCGTTCCTCAGCTACAGCTGCCAGCACGGATGGCTGCACGTCAACGCCGACTGGGTCGTGGTGGAACCCGTCGACGTCAACCATCGACCCACCCCGCCGGGCCAACCCTCGCACACTGTGCTGATCAGCAACCTCGCCAACCGCATCCAGCCGATCCTGCGCTACGACCTCGGCGACAGCGTCCTGCAACGCCCCGACCCGTGCCCCTGCGGCAATCCCCTGCCCGCACTCCGCGTCCAGGGCCGCGCCGCGGACCTGCTCACCTTCCCCACCGCACACGGCGGGACCGTCGCGATCGCGCCGCTGGCCTTCGCCACGACCCTCGAACCCATACCCGGCATCGACCTGTACCAGATCGCGCAGACCACGCCGACGACCCTGCGGGTACGCCTGCGACCAGCCGCCGACGCCGACCCGGACCAGCTGTGGCGAACCGTGCACGCCGCGATCACCCGCCTGCTCGCCACGCACGACCTCTCCCACGTGAGCACCGAACGCGGCGGGGAACCGCCACAGGCGTCGCCGGGAGGCAAGTACCCCACCATCATTCCGCTGCACTAGCTGTCGATGCAGGCCCCGACGGTCCCTACACCGGTGCGCGGCGCGTCGACATGCCCGGAGCGGTTATGGGCAACCGGTAACGGCGGTGGCCGCAAGCCGGTCACTGTCGCGCCGGACCGTCACGGTGCCCGTGGCGGTCCGGTAGGCGAAGCGGGCAGCATCGTCCACCAGCACAACGGTCCCCTCGGAGATCGCACGCAGGGCCGGCGCCCATCGCTGCTGCACCGGCACCCCGGCGACAGTGGCGGTCACCGCGCGGGCCGTGCCGCCGCCCGGGCACGGCACCTGCACCGCGGAAAACTGATCCGCCGACCCGCCGAGTGCGGCGGCGACCGGCGCGAGCACGGCGCGGTCGCGTTCGTCCACCGACGGTGCGGGGGCCAGCCGCGCCGGCGGCCGGCAACCGCTGTCGACGGTCACCGTGATCGTGTCCGGCGCGCTGGCGATCCCGCGCACGCTGACGAAACCGCCCGCGTCGGCTTGCAGCGTCGGCGCCGCGCCGGGCGATGCCGCCACGCTGGCCCGGTACCCTGCGGGCAGGCGCTGCGCCAACAGGGTCAAGGCGTCGGTGGTGTGGTGTTCGGGCAGGGCAAGCAGCAGGCGGCGGCTGAGGCTGGCGCCGTCACGGAACGGGGTGATGCGGCACCCTGGTGAGACCAGGTCGGACGTGATCTCGAGGACCGGCCACGGGTGAGCGGCAGCCAACACTGCGCCCAGCGCGGTGTCGACCACCGTGTCGGCGGCGGCGAGGTCTCGCTGCTCCCGCACCGTCGGCGCATCGTGGCGCGCCGAGAACCCGGCTGCAGCCATCAACAGCACGGCCCACACCGCTGCGCTGGCCACGAGCCAGCGCCGTCCCGCCCCCTTCCTGCGGAAGCCGGCGTGGTTCTCCGTTGGCAGATCGGACCGGTGGTTCGTCACGCGGCCATGTTGGCAGACATCCGCCGCCGGGGACCATCCCAGGCCGGGAGGGCGCCTACGAGCCGTGTCAACACCGCAACCTCTGATTGATCGCCCCGCCACGAACCGGCGGTGTCAGACGCGGCGGGTCGACGGTGATCCAGACACATCGACCGTGCGCTGAACGCGGCGGCCGGCGGCACCGGACGGGCGGGCACTTCTGTAGGCGGAGGTTGGCCACCGGCGGGTGGCATCAGGTGAGACTGTTATCGTCGGCCGCCAGCGATGAATCGCTGGCGGTTCGGGGTGAGAGGAACCTGGTGGAGCGACGCGGCGTGACGGTCGGGCTGGGGTTGGCGCGCCGTTGGTGGCGGCAGTTGACCAGCATGCGTACGGCGCTGGTGCTGCTGTTCCTTCTGGCTGTGGCCGCGGTGCCGGGTTCGGTGCTGCCGCAGCGCAACCTGGGCGTGGAGAAGGTCGACGCGTACCGAGCAGCCAATCCCGAGCTGAGCAGGTGGCTGGACCGCCTCGGATTCTTCGACGTGTACTCCTCGCCCTGGTTCGGGGCGATCTACCTGCTCTTGTTCACCTCATTGGTGGGGTGTGTGCTGCCACGGCTGCGCGAGCACGTGGCCGCGCTGCGGCGTCGTCCGCCGCCGGCGCCGCGGCACTTCCGCCGGCTGCCGGCCCACACTGGGGTGGGCCAGTCGGCCCTGGCGCCGGCCGAGGCCGCGGTACGGGTGCGGGGGCTGCTGCGGTCGCGGCGTTTCCGCGTGGCGGTCCGCGCCGACGGCGACGAGGTGACCGTCGCGGCGGAGAAGGGGTACCTCAAGGAGACCGGGAACCTGGCGTTCCACCTCGCGCTGCTGGCGTTGCTGGCCGGGGTGGCGTACGGGTACGGGTGGGGCTGGTACGGCAACCGGATCGTGGTAGCCGGACCGGACACCGGGTTCTGCACCAATCTGCAGCAGTTCGACGAGTACGGGCTCGGGCCGCAGCTGCAGCCACGCGACCTGCCGGGCTTCTGCGTCGAGCTGAACCGGTTCCACGCCGAGTTCCTCGACAACGGCCAGCCAACCGTGTTCCGCGCCGACGTGACCTGGTCCACGCCGCAGCAGAACGGCGGCCGGCACGTGCTGGAGGTCAACACGCCGCTGCGGCTCGACGGGGCGAACCTGTATCTGCTCGGGCACGGCTACGCCCCGGTGCTGCGCTACACCGACCGGCAGGGGCGGGCCCAAACCTCCGTGTCGCCGTTCCTGCCGATCGACGCCGCAGTCACCAGCGAAGGCGCGGCGCTGTTCCCGGACGCCAACGCCGACCCGCGTACCGGCACCCGGTCCACCGACGCGCAGGCGGCGTTCTCCGGCGTGTACGTGCCCACGGTCCCGGCAACGGGGCCGCCGGCGCTGTCCGCGCACCCGGCCGAGAACGCGCCCGGCCTGCTGCTGACCGCCTACCGGGGCAACCTGGGCCTGGAAACCGGGATACCCCAGTCGGTGTACGAGGTGCCGCGCCGCGCCCTGGCCGACGGCCGGCTCACGCAGTTACCCGGGCCGGCGAAGATGCTACGGCCGGGCGAGCGGTGGACCCTCGACGACGGCACGACCCTGGAGTTCCTCGGCACCCGGCGGTGGATCGCCATGACCGTTCGCCATGATCCGGGCGAGCCAATCGTGCTGGCCGCCGCCGTTCTCATGATGGCCGGCCTCGTCGGCACGCTGACCGTCCGGCGGCGGCGCCTGTGGTTCCGGATCACCCCGGCACCCGACGGTTGCGCCATCACCGCCGGCGGCCTGCCCCGCAGCGACTACCCCGGCTTCAACGCCGAGTTCGCCGCTCTGACGGCGGCCGCCCGCGCGGCGGTCCCCACCCAACTCGACGAGCAGGCTACCGACCGGATGACGACCGAGGACAGCATGCCGGTCCCGGACGAGGCAGTATCAGCTTCGGCTGATAACGTCGCCCGGTGACGATACCGCAGGTGGCGTCGCGGGACGACGTGCAGGTCGCCGCGCGACTGTTTCGGGGCTTGGCCGAACCAACTCGGCTGGCGCTGCTGACCGCGCTACGCGACGGCGAGCGGACCGTCTCCGAGCTGATGTCGGCGGTGGGGGCCAGCCAGTCCGGTGTGTCCGGGCATCTGGCCTGCCTGCGCGACTGCGGCCTGGTCACCAGCCGGCCGGGACCGGGCCGGTCGGTGTGGTATCGGCTGGCCTCCCCGCGCCTGCAGGCACTGTTGCGGGCCGCGGAGGAACTGTTGGCCGACGGCGGGCATCCGGTCACGCTGTGCGCCGAACAGGGCAGGAGGCCGCGGTGACCGGAATGTCCTGGCGGCTGGCCGCGGCGACCCTGTCGGCGGCGGTGATCCTGGCGGCGACCGGTTGCGCGGGTGGACCGACCCGCGACGGCGGGCAGGCGAGCACCGCGGTGGTGCAGGGCGCCGACACCGGCCGCGTCGACCCCGGGGCCAGCGTGGTGTATCCGCCCGCCGAGCGGGCGCGGGCCCCACGGCTGGGCGGTGAACTGCTCGACGGCAGCCGGTTCGACGCCGCCACCCTTGACGGCCAGGTGACCGTGGTGAACTTCTGGGCGTCGTGGTGCGCACCGTGCCGGGCCGAGGCCGGCGAACTCAACGCCACGTTCACGGCGACCAAGAACCTCGGGGTGCGGTTCGTGGGGGTCAACCTGCGCGACGGCCGCGACCAAGCGAAAGCGTTCGTCGAGGGCCGGGAGTTGTACCCGAGCCTGTTCGACCCGGCCGGGCGGGTCGCGCTCGGGTTCACCGACGTGTCACCCAACACGATCCCCGCGACGGTGATCGTCGACCGTAAGGGCATGGTCGCGGTGGTGCTGCGCAAGGTGGTCAGCCAGCGGGAGCTGGAACCGCTGGTCCGCCAGATCGCGGGCGAGGCCGGTGGCGGCGATGGGTGAGATGTTCGCCGGGGTGGCGACGTCAGGTCCGCTGCTGCTCGCCCTCGGCGTGGCCGCGCTCGCCGGGCTGGCCAGTTTCCTGTCGCCGTGCGTGCTGCCCCTCGTCCCCGGCTACGTCTCCTACGTCACCGGGATGGCCGGCGAGGACGTGAGCACCTCAGCCGCGGCGGGGACGGTGAACACGATGACGCGGCGCCCGGCTCGGGGACGGCTGCTGGCCGGCACGCTGCTGTTCGTCGCCGGATTCACCGTCGTGTTCATCCTCACCGCGGTCACCGTCGCCAGCGCAGGGCGTCTGCTGCTAGTCCACGCCCGCACGGTGGAGATCATCGCCGGCGCGCTGACCGTCGTGCTGGGCCTCAGCTTCCTAGGCCTGGTGCCAGCGGCCCAGTACGAACGGCGGCTACGACGGCTGCCGGCGCCCGGGCTCGCCGGGGCGCCGCTGCTCGGTGTCGTGTTCGGCGTCGGCTGGGTGCCGTGCGTGAGCCCCACCCTCGGTGCGGTGCTGGCTTTGGCCGCGGTGGATGGGACCACCGGGCGGGCCGTGGCCCTGGCCGTCGCCTACTGCGTCGGGCTGGGCGCACCGTTCGTGCTGTTCGGCCTGGGCCTGCGCCGGGTGCTGGCCGCCTTGGCGGTGGCCCGGCGGCACAGCCGCACCATCACCCGCGTGGGCGGGGTGCTGCTCGTCGTGGTGGGGGTGGCGTTGATGACCGGCTGGTGGTCGACGTTCACCATCTGGCTGCGCGCCACCGTCGGACCCGGCCAGGTCGGCATATGACCACCCCCGTCGTATCCCCGCCGGCCGTCGTCGCCGTGGCGGATCAGAACGGTGGGGTGCGGGGGGTGTCCACGGCGTGGGCGCTCACCGCGTCGGCCACGGCGGGGTTGGCGCTGCTGGTGGCGTTCCCACCGTACGGCTGGTGGTGGGCCGCCCCGGTCGGGGTGGCGCTGCTGGCCCTGGCCGTCCACGGCCGGCCGGCGCGTGCCGGTGCCGCACTGGGCATGGTGTGCGGTCTGGTGTTCTTCGTTCCGCTGCTGAGCTTCACCGGCCTGCAGGTCGGTTGGTGGCCGTGGCTGCTACTGGCCACACTGCAGTCGCTGTACCTGGCGCTGCTCGGCGCCGCGACCGCCTATGCCAGCGCCCTCGTGGACCGGGCCAGGTGGGCGTGGCCACTGGTAACGGGGCTGCTGTGGGTGGCGCAGGAGGCCGCGCGCTCACGGACCCCGTTCGGGGGGTTCCCGTGGGGACGGCTGGCATTCAGCCAGGCCGACGCGCCCACCGTGCGGCTGGCCTCGCTCGGCGGCGCACCGCTGGTGACCTTCACGGTCGCCGTGGCCGGTGGACTGCTCGCGATGGCAGTGTGGCGGCTGTCGGTACGGACCGGTGCCGGCCTGTCGCGGCGGGCGGTCCACGCCGGTCTGCTCGGTGGCCTCGCCGCCGCGGTGATGGCCTTCGCCGCGCTGGTGCCGTTGCCGACGGCGGCCGACCGCACGGTGGTGGTCGCGGTCGTGCAGGGCAACGTGCCGCGCATGGGCCTGGACTTCAACGCCCAACGCCGGGCAGTGCTGGACAACCACGTCACCGCCACGCTGCAGCTCGCCGACGCGGTACGCGAGCACCGCCAGCCGCGCCCGGAACTGGTGATCTGGCCGGAGAACTCCTCCGACATCGACCCTTTGCTCAACCCCGACGCCGCCGCCCGCATCGACGCCGCCGCCCACGCGATCGGCGCCCCGATCCTGGTCGGCGCCGTGCTGCAGGGCCCCGGCCAGGGCAAGGTCCGCAACGCCGGGCTGGTATGGACCCCCACCGCCGGGCCGACCGACACCTATGTCAAACGTCACCCGGTGCCGTTCGCCGAGTACGTGCCGATGCGACCACTCGTGCGGCGCGTCACCACGCTCGTTGATCGGGTCCGCGCCGACTTCGTCGCCGGCACCACCCCCGGCGTGCTACCCATCGGCGGTGTCCGGGTCGGTGACGTGATCTGCTTCGAGGTCGCCTACGACGGCCTGGTTCGCGACACCGTCACCGGCGGCGCGCAACTGCTGGCGGTACAGACCAACAACGCCACCTTCAACTACGCCGAGGCCAGCCAACAGCTGGCCATGGTGCGACTGCGGGCGGTCGAGCACGGCCGCCCCGCCCTCATGGCCTCCACCGTCGGGATTTCGGCGTTCGTCGACCCGGACGCCACCACGCACGACGCCACCACCATGAACACCCAGGCGGTACTCGTGCGCCAGGTGCGCCTCGCCACAGCCATCACCATGGCGACCCGGGTGGGCTCCGCCCCGGAGTGGGCCATGGTGGCTGCCGCCGTCGCCGCGCTGCTCGCCTCCGCCCGGGTACGCCACACCACCATCACGCCCGCTGGCGGTGGCGGAGTCACCGAGCGTGGTGGTCGCCAGATCACCGAACCCACGCGGGAGGCCGTATGAGCAGCGTTTCACCCTATGGCGGCGGCCCGTCGGCGCCGCCGCGCTGGTGGGGACTAGCCGGGCCGTTCGGCGCGGCGGCGCTGTTCGCCGCCGCGGTCGCCTGGGTCCTCACCCACAATCCGACCGACGCGATCCCCGACATCAGTGGCGGCTGCCTGTGGACCGCGATGACCGGCACCCAGGGACCGACGTGCGGCGGGACCCGGATGATGTGGCACCTGCTGCACGGCAACCTGCCCGAGGCCGCCCGCCACCACCTGCCTGCCCTGATCGCTGTGCCCGTTGTCGGCTACGCCTGGGCACGGTGGACGGCCTCCACCATGGGGCGGTGGCTGCCTGCACTGCCGCTGCCACGCTGGCTGCTGATTGCCTACGCCGCGTCCTGGGCGGTGTTCGCCATCGCGCGGAACCTACCCTGGCCGCCGTTCACCGGGCTGCACCTAACCGACATCCAGTAACCCAGCGTCGGCGAAGTCACGCGACCAGCGCCGGCCGAGTCACGAAAGGTTGCCCCCATGGCAGCACTGTCTGACCAGTTGCTCATCGTCACCCTGCTGGCCTACCTGGTCGCGATGGTCGGCTACGCCACCGAACACGCCTTCCGCCGATCCCACGCTGTCCCAGCCGTCGACACACGCCTACCGGCCATGGCCACCACCACAACCGCTGGCCCACCCACCGGCCCGCCACCGACCTCTACTCGCGCCGCTGCCTCCACTTCGGCCACCGCGCCCGGAAGCCGGTCGAGGCTGGCCGGCTGGCTGGCAGTAGCCGCCACCGGCGCTGGCGCCGTAGCCCACGCGTCGTGTCTGGTCACCCGCGGCCTTGCCGCCGACCGGGTGCCGTGGGGCAACATGTACGAGTTCGTTCTCGCGGTCACCCTGGTCGGTGTGCTGGCCTGGCTCGGGCTGCTCACACGCCGTCCCGCGGTGCGTCCCGTCGGGCTCTACATCGCCCTAGCCGCCGTCACCCTGCTCGGGTTGGCCGCCATGCGGCTGCACACACCCGCCGGGCCGCTCGTCCCAGCGCTCGACTCCTACTGGCTGAAGATCCACGTCAGCGCCGCCGCGATCGCGTCCGGGATCTTCCTGATCGGCTTCATCGCCGCCACCGGCTACCTGATCCGACTGCGCCACGACCGCGACACCGCCACGAACAAGCCGTACGGGTTCGTCTCCGCGCTCGGCCGCTACCTCCCCGCCACCGAGACACTGGAGCGGCTGACGTTCCAGATGCACGCGCTCGCCTTCCCGATCTGGACCTTCGCCGTCGTCGCCGGCGCCATCTGGGCCGAGGCCGCCTGGGGCCGGTACTGGGGCTGGGACCCCAAGGAGACCTGGTCCTTCATCTCCTGGGTGATCTACGCCGGCTACCTTCACGCCCGCGCCACCCCCAGCGTCAAACGTCCCGTCGTCGCGTGGCTCGCTATTCTCGGATGGGCGACCATGATGTTCAACCTGTTCGCCGTGAACCTCGTCATCGCCGGCTTGCACTCCTACGCCGGAACCAACTGATAGAGAGAATGAACGAGAGGGCTCCTGGCCCAGTCCGATGCACTGAGCTGGACGATCGGCCTGCGTTGCGGACCGTCAGTCGAGCGAATGCAGCGCGCACCTCAGGCTCGCCAAACCCTCGGCGCGAACGCCAGTCCGACCCGGCCGTGGATACCCACGCGGAGCAGGCGCACCACCTGCTGACCGAGGGCCTGCGTCATGGTCTTGGCTGGTTGTCCCAACCGATGGCCTGTAGTGCTTCGGTGGGTGTGAGGCCGAACATGGCGCGGCAGGTGCGGGTCAGGTGGGCGCTGTCGGCGAATCCCGCGGCGTGCGCCGCCACGGTCAGGGATGCTCCAGCCGACACCTGTCGTAGGGCGTGTTGCAGGCGGGTCCAACGGCGCCAGGTGGGGAATGACAGGCCCAGCTGCCCGGCGAACAGGTGCCCGAGGCGGCTGGGCGAGATGCCGACCCGGCCGGCCAGGTCCGTCAGCGTCATCGGACCGCCGATCAGGTTCGGTGCGGCTGTCAGGGCCTGCACCAGCGCCGGATGCTGGTGACGTTGCGTGGGCGTGTGCCCGTCTGTCGAAGTGGCGGCGCCTGTAGGGTCCGCGGCGGCTAGCCACGTGTCGACATCAGACAGCTCGCCGCCGGTGCGCTGTAGGGCGGTAGCGGCGGCATGTCCGGCGGCGCTCGTCGGGTCGAGGAAGGTCATGACGCCGGTCGCGGCTGTGGTGGTCACGATTTCGTGACGCGCCCCGGCGGGGATGATCGCGCGGGTGGCGGCGCGGGTGGCGCCGGTGGCGTCGCGCAGGATGACGTGGCCGTCGTGGAGGTGAAGAACCTGCACGGCGGCGTGGGCGTGTGCGTGGGCCGCTCCGATGACGCCGGTGTAGGCCATGACCCCTGGTTCGGTGGTGAGAGTGCCGGCCCAGCCACCGCCTGCGGGTGTCCGGGCGTCGCGGGCTGTCTGAGGAGCGGCGGGCGTAGGGGCAGTGGGCTGTCGCGGTCCGCCGGTCGGCGCGGCGGTGCTGATGCTGTTCACGCCGGCACCTTGCGCTCCGGCGAAGGGGTGAGCCCGGCGGACGGGCGGCGGCCCGGCATGAGCACGGCGATGGCCACGGCGCTGAGCAGGGCGATCACGGCGCAGACCACCAGAACGAGGGTCATGCCGTGGAGGTAGGCGGCCTTCGCGTCGGCAGCCAGTGCCGGGTTGTCGAGGCGGGCGGCGACGGCCAGGGCTGCGGCGAGGGACTCACCCGCGGCTTTGGCCGCTGCGGTCGGCAGGCCGGTGGTGTCCAGGCGGGCGGTGTAGCCCTGGGACAAAACGCTGCCGAGCAGAGCGATGCCCAGCGCGCCGCCGACCTGGCGCAGCGTCATGGTGACCGCGGTGCCGGAGCCGGACCGCTGCGGTGGCAGGGCGGCGAGGATGGCGTCCATCGCCGGAGACAACGCCATGCCGATGCCCAGCCCGACGGCGGCCAGCCAGGCCGCGACGAACCCGTACCCGCTGTCCAGATCGGTGGTCGCTCCTGCGGCCAGCCCTGCGGCGAGGATCAGCAGGCCCGCGGTGATCGGGATCCGGTAGCCGGCACGAGCGGCGATCCGTTCGCCGGCCGACGCCCCGATCACCAACCCGGCGATCATCGGCAACAGGCGCAGCCCGGTGCCGAACGGATCAAACCCCTTGACCAGCTGCAGATACTGGGGCACCACGAACAGCATCCCGAGCAGGCCGAAGGTCACCAGCATGCCGGCGACGCTGCCCCAGAGAAACTGCCGCAGGCCGAACAGCCGCAGGTCGATCATCGGCTGATCGGTGCGTAGCTGCCACCACACGAACCCCGCCAACAGCACCACCGCCGCAGTGAGGGCGACCACGACAACGGGGGCGCTCCAGCCACGGCCGGGAGCCTCGATGAACCCGTACACCAGCGCGACCAGCCCGGCGGTGGACAGCACCGCGCCGAGCGCGTCGGGTCGCGGCGGGTGGGGGTCACGCGTCTCGGGCAGCAGCACCACGATGGCCAGCATCGCCACCGCGGCCATCGGAATGTTGATCAGGAAGATCGAACCCCACCAGAAGTGGTCTAGCAGCCAGCCGCCGATCAGCGGGCCGAGCGGGATGCCCACGCCGGTGGCCGCCACGGTCACCGCGACAGCCTTGCCCCGCTCGTGCGGCGGGAACAGCGCCGGCAGCACCGCGAACGCGACCGGCAGGATGATCGCGCCGCCGACACCCATCACCGCGCGGGCGGCGATCACGATCGCGGCGGTGTCGGCCCAGGTCGCCGCCACCGAGGCGGCACCGAACAGACCCAATCCGACCAGCAGCAGCTTTCTGCGTCCCCACCGGTCACCCAGCGCACCGCAGGTCAACATCAGCCCGGCCAGCACCAGCACGTAGGCGTTGACCATCCACTGCAGCCCGGACGTCCCCACGTCCAAAGCGGACGCAATCGTCGGCAACGCCACATTCATGATCGTGATATCGAAGCCGAGCGTGACGGCAGTCAGCACGATCGCCGCCAGCGCCCACCACCGCCGCGGGTCCACCGGCACCGCAGATCCGACCGCGGCACCACCCCTTGTCGTCACGCCCGACCATCCCCTTCATCGTTCAACTATGTTGTCATCGCCCGCTCGCGGTCATTCGGCTCAGCACGTTATCATCGCCGCCAGCCGATAATCCAGGGATGGCAGGCACCTCTCGTCCGCAGTCACGCGGCACCCGCTGGGCAGCCCCCAACGCGCACACCTTCGCTGCCCACGGGCAGGTTAGGGCGGTAGCGGATCTGTTCAAGCCGGCCGCTGGCAACCTGGCGATGCTGAGCGACATGAACGTCAACATCGCCGCCACGCCGTCACCACCGTCACCGCCCGCCAACCGGCGTCCGGCTGGGATGCTCGCGAGGCTGGCGCGCCTGTCCATCCGCCACCCGGTCGTCGTACTCGTGGTGGCGCTGGCGGCGGCGCTGCTGAGCGGGGTGATCGGCGCTTCCGCCGGTGACCGGATGGGCTCCGGGGGGCTGACCGACCCGCACGCGCCATCCGAGCGGGCGCAACAGATCCTCGCCGACCGGTTCGACGCCGGCGAGCCACAACTGGTCCTGCTCGCAGAGGCCGACAGCACGGTCGACGATCCCGAGGCGGTCGCCGCCGGCACCGCCCTGACCGACCAGATCGCCACCGTGGAGGGTGTGGCGGGCGTGGACTCCTACTGGTCCCCGGGCCGACCGTCTGCGCTACGGTCCTCCGACGGGCGGATCGGTCTGCTCCTGCTGCGCATGGCCGGCGACGACGAGGCCGCCGAAGCAACGGCCGCCCGGGTCCTTCGCCACCTCGGCGCCGACAACGGCCCGCTGGCCGTCCAGGTGACCGGATCGGCGCAGCTGGACCGGGAGGTCGATGCCCAAGCCGAAACCGACCTCACCCGCGCCGAACTGCTCACCGCGCCGCTGACCCTGCTCGTCCTGGTGCTGGTGTTCGGCAGCGCCGTCGCCGCCACCCTGCCACTGCTGATCGGGGTGCTGTCCATCCTCGGCACCCTCGCCGCGCTGTGGGCCATCACCACCGTCACCGACGTGTCGGTGTTCTCCCTGAACCTCGCCACCGCCCTCGGTCTCGGCCTGGCCATCGACTACAGCCTGTTCCTCATCACCCGCTACCGCGAGGAACTCGCCGCCGGCCAGGCCGTCGCCGACGCGATCGAGGCGGCGATGCGCACCGCCGGGCGCACGATCCTGTTCTCCGCGATCACCGTTGCCCTGGCCCTGTCGGCGCTACTGGTCTTCCCCGGCTACTTCCTGCGCTCCTTCGCCTACGCCGGCATCGCCGTCTCCACCCTCACCGCCGCCGCGACGCTACTGGTCCTGCCCGCCCTGCTCGCGCTGGCCGGACCACGCATCAACGCCCTCAATCTGCGCCCACGGCTACGACGCCGCCGCACACCTCAACGTCCGGCCGATGACCGGTGGCACCGCCTCGCCACCGCGGTGATGCGCCGGCCCGTCGTGGTCACCCTCACCACCGTCACCGTGCTCGCCGCCCTCGCCGCCCCGTTCACCCAGGTCGAATTCGGCATCAACGACCACCGGGTCCTGCCGAAAGACGCACCCGGCTACCAAGCCTCCGAAAAACTACGCACCCGCTTCGACACGCAGGAGACGACCGCCACCGCGATCGTCCTCGACAACCCCGTCGACGATCCGCAACTAGACGCCTACGCCACAACCGTGTCCGCACTGCCCCACGTCACCCGGGTCGACACCGCCCTCGGCAGCTACAGCAACGGACAGATCCTCGCCCCACCAACGCCCGCATCGGCACGGTTCCGCGCCGCCGACGGCTCCACCTGGCTGTCCGCCGTCACCGACGTCGAACCGACCTCCGGCAGCGGGACCCGCCTCGTCCGACAGATCCGCGACCTGCCCGCACCCGCACCCGCCCTGGTCACCGGCCCCGCCGCCACCCTGGTCGACACCCGCGACGCCATCGCGGACCGACTACCATGGGCGCTCGGGATCGTCATCATCACCACCGCGGTGCTGCTGTTCGCCCTCACCGGGTCCCTGCTGATCCCCGTCCAGGCCATCGTCTTGTCGACCATCAGCCTCACCGCCACGTTCGGCGCGCTGGTCTACGTCTTCCAGGACGGCAACCTCCGCAACCTGCTCGGCGACTTCACCCCCACCGGCTGGATCGACGTCACCGCACCCGTCCTGATGTTCTGCGTCGCCTACGGCCTCGCCATGGACTACGAGGTCTTCCTCATCTCCCGCATCAAAGAGGAATACGACCACAGCGGCGACACCACCACCGCCATCGCCACCGGCCTACAACGCACCGGCCGGCTCGTCACCGCCGCCGCACTGCTCATCGCCATCGTCCTCGCCGCCCTCGCCACCTCCGGCATCACCTACCTCAAGGTCCTCGGCGGCGGACTCACCCTCGCCGTCCTCGTCGACGCCTTCATCATCCGCGCCCTCCTCGTCCCCGCCCTCATGAGGCTCCTCGGCTCCGCCAACTGGTGGGCGCCGAAACGGCTACACCGCCTACACACCCGGCTCCGAATCCGGCACTGACCTGGCCTCCAACCCGGCTAAGCCAAGGGCCTGCATCGACATTGAACCTCACGGGCGCCCTGCCCGGGCACGTCCCGGGCAGGGCGGGAGGCTGTCCGGAACCTTGTGTGGGATGCGGTGATCGCCTTCTCATCCTCTGGTGGGGGCGCGCTCGCCGTAGTACATGGCGAGGGTGTTCAGTGCTTGCTGCCAGCCCTCGGTTGTGCCGGTCCCACAGTCTCCTCGGTCGCGGCGCGGGAGGGGAGGAGTCCAGGCGGCGCCTCACCGCTCAGCCGCCGACTCTTACGGACGGCGCAGTTCCTCCTGGCGGCGGCGAAACTCTTCGGCATCGATTTGGCCGGCCGCGTACCTGCGGCGCAGCTCCTGCTCAGCCGCATCCGCCCGGGTACCTGACATTGACCGGACCAGCCAGACCACGCCCACCACGACCAGTGCTATCAGGGCGAGTCCGAGCACACCCCAGATCAGCATGTATATGACCATGCCGGCCATGCCGTCCATCACCTGGCCTCACCTCCCGCCACGGGCCTGACCGGTACTACCCGGCGCGCGTCTGTCGACACCGTCGGGCGGACCGGTCAGGCCGTCGCCTACACGAGGTCGGGTACATAGAACCAGGTGAAGGGGGCCCAGGGCAGGTTGCGCAGAACCACCGAATACAGGAGGAAGAAGGCGAGGTAGGTGACGTAGGCCGAGCGTGGTATCCGTAGCTGAGGTAGCCGCCGGCCGAATGTCCAGCTGGCGGTCCAGGCGACGAGGGCGTACAGCACGAACGGCGTGGCGGCCCAGGCGGCCAGGTGGTGCCGGGCGGCTTGGATCAGGTTGCCGTGGACCAGATACCAGTACATGCGGGTGCCGCCGCAGCCGGGTCCGTCGATGCCGAACAAGGCGTGCCACACGCACGGCCCGGTCGGATCGGCGAGCCGGTCGGTGGGGTTGAAGGCCAGCACGTATGCGGTGGCGCCGGCCAGCATCACCCACACCGCCAGCGGCGTGTACCGGACCGCCCCGGCCGGGCGGGGCACCGTGATGGTGTTCATGACACCTCCGGCTGGGCGGGGTAGCCGACAGCGGTGATGGCGGCGGCGACCTGCGCCGGGGCACACAACGCTTCGTCGAGGTCGACCACCGTCCGGCCGGCCCGCACGCTGGTTTGCGAACGGGTGACCCCGGGCAGGTCTTCGAGAGTTTCGTCGATGAGCAGCCCGCAGCTGGTGCAGTGCATGCCGGTCACGGAGAACGTGTACCTGCTCATGACTGCTCGCTGATGGTCAGCTTGCCGGTGTACATGCCCATCCCGCACGTGTAGCGCAACGTGCCGGCCCCGGGGGTACCCAGGTCGATGCTGGTATCTCCATTGACCGGCAGGATCCACTGCTCACCCATGGACGGGATGACGAACGCGCGGACGCAACCCTCGGCGTTGTGTGCCCGTACCACCAGGGTGGTGGGTACACCGGCCCGCACGGCGATGTTGCCCGGCGCGTACGCGCCGGTCGTCGCGGTGATCACCACGACCTGCCTGCCGTCGACCATTGACACCGGCGGTGCGTCGGCGGCAACTGCGGCGGCGGTGACGGGCGCCGGCCCGAACCCCGCCGCGGCGGCGAGCTGGCTGGCCGCCACCGGCGAACCGGACATCTCCAGCCCGCCGTTGAACGTGTACAGGCCCATGGCGAGCACGACCAGTCCGGTGGCGAGGGCGAGGCGGCGCCGCCACGCCCCGGCCGCCCGCCGGGCCGCCGCCGCCGCGTAGCCGAGTACCGCGAACAGCGGGCCGGTGCCGGCCACGAACACCGCCATCGTCGCCGCCCCAGCCAAAGCGGAACCGGACGTGATCGCCAACGCCATCACCGAGAGGGTGACCCCGCACGGAATCAGCACCGATGCCACGCCGAGCAGGGCCGGCGCGAAGATCGAGCCGGAGCGGGCCCGGCCGCGCACGAACCGGGTCCACGCCGTCGGCGGCTCGATGACCAGGCCCTTGAAACCGGGCACGCCGAGTTGGGCCAGCCCGAAAGCGATCACCAGGACGCCCGCGGCGAGCTGCGCCATCGTGCGCACGTGCAGGGACAGCTGCGCCGCACCGCCCAGCGCGCCGAGAACCGCGCCGAGCAGCGCATGGGAGGTCAGCTTGCCGGCCAGGAACCCGCCGACCGGGGCGAGGTCATCGGCCAGCAACACCCGGGCCGGTCGGGTGGGCGCGGAAGCGGGGCTGCCTGGGCGGGGGCGGACCTGCGGCGACGCCGGGCCGGCAGGAACCGTGGCGCGTTGCCGGGCGACCAGGCCCGCGAGCAGGCCGCCCTGGACGGCGGCGCAGGACACCCCGCCCGCCAACAGTCCGGTGAGCAGAACAGGGACAAGATTCATTGATAGTGGGCCTTTCTGAGCGAACGAGAGAAGCGAGCACGCCAGAACATCGCCCTGGGCGCGCAGCGGCGACCAGGTGCGATGGGCAGACTTCTCCTACGTGCGCAGAAGGCAGAGTTGTGCCAGCGTGGGCGCCCGCACCCGAATCCGGGCGCGATGCTGTGAGCGGGCGGCGGCCAGCACTAGCGCGATGAGAGGGCGGGCCGGGTGTCGGTCGAGCAGCATCGCGCCGACCACGCCGACCAGCAGCGCCAGACACGCGCCCAGCAACTCGCCGCCCAGCCCGGACGGCGGGTTCTCATCGCTGGTGGTGATCGTCGGGCCATCGTGGCCCATCGACGAGTCCATGGTGAGGTGCACGCCGCCGGCGGGCATGGCGGTGACCATGGCCATGCCGTCGCTGCACTGCAGGCCGTGCATCCACCCCACAGCCACCAGGACCGCGGCGACCAGCCACAACCGCGCCAGCCGGACCGGCCGGCCGGGCTGGGTCTGGATCACCGCAGGCACCCGACAAGCATAAACGGGGCTTCGCGGCGGCCTCCGGCAGCACGGCGGATCCCAGCAGGCGTAGGTGAGTCCGGTGTGAGCAGGAATGGTGAGGGTGACATGGGAGGTGACAGCTGTGAGCACCCCGAATGTCCGAGTCGTGACTTGGTCTGGACGGTCTACCTCAACAGCCGACCCAAGCCCGACTTCTGAGGCACCCGTCGCCTGCGGTCGTACGCTGCGGAAATGGACAGCGCCTACGGCTGGGGCATCGACGAGCCCCCAAACCCGGCCGCCGACACGGACGCGGACGGGTTGGAGCCAGAGCAGCTGTCGGAGGTGCGCGAGCTGACGGCGCAGGGCTGGCAGCTGGCCCCGGACGCCCATGCGCCGCGACCGACGCGATGGCCAGCCCAGCGGCGAGCAGTGTTCTGGTGATCCCTCCCCTGTCCCGATCCGTCAGCACACGTCGGCACCATTCGGGCAGCCGTGCGATCCGATATCTCGCTCCATGCCCGGCTGGGCTCAAGCCGGCGATACCTAGTAGTGCCGGCTGCATGCCACCGAGAATGCCAAGATCGACGAATAGCGCAGAAGTCGAATAGGTGCCCTCCACCGGCCATCGGCGACGGCTGCGACACGCCACGCCGCGCCTGACCGACGAGTACGAGATGCAGGACCTCGCCAACCCCCGAATAACGAGTCCACCCCCATCTCGTCGACGATCGGGCCGGTGTCCTCGGGGCTGCCCAAAGTCGGCAACTGGGTCGGCTTCGCCGAACTCATCTCGACCCGCACCCCGTGCCGGTCTTCGGCATCTGCTACGGCTTCCAGGTCCTCGGCCGGTCCGCCCGTGGCACTCGACCGCCCAGGCGAACTTCCTGGTAGTTCGGCGACCTCTTCACCAGCCTCGTCGCCTGCCCGCCGCCCCATTTCCAGGACCGGTGAAACGGCTACGCGTTGTAGGAGAGCTGCACGTTCCAGCTCTTAGCGGGTGGCGAAACTGTGAAATCCTTGCCGCCACCCAGCACCCCTGGCAGCCTCGATCCCGTTGCGGCACAGGCCGTCCACCCCGTTCTCAGCACTCCCGCCGCACAGGCGTACGAACAGGTGGTCCGACACGGGGAATGTCCCGTCGGCGCACTAGAGTGCCTAGTACGGCAGCCGCCGTTTGAGATGTCGCTGGTGGGGCCGGGTAGACGAGGTGCGGCCACCGCGTGATCGTCTGTCTGCTGTGGACATGACTTCAGATCTGGCGGTGGCCGCGTGCCACAGCGT
>NZ_LEKG01000153.1:0-19713 GCF_001029515.1 Micromonospora sp. RV43
GGGCCGGGCCGCCCGCCCCAACCCCGTCAGTCGCGGTCGATGTGGTGGCCCACCACGGTCGGGCCGAGCATCACGGCGAAACCGGAGCCGTCTCGGCGCGGGTCCGCAGGCGGCAGGTCCACCGGGTCGCCGGTGGCCGTCGCGCCCACCGGCCGCGGGCCGATCCAGGCCACCGACAGCTCCAGCTCGCCCTTGAGGAACCGCTGCGCGCGTACGCCGCCGGTCGCCCTTCCCTTCGCCGGGTACGCCTTGAACGGCGTCACCTTCACCGTCGCTCCGGTCGAGGTGACCACCATCGGCTCACCGTGCTTCGAGTCGTCCGTGCGGATCGCGCCGAAGAAGACCGCCCGCGCGCCGGCCGGCAGGTTGATGCCGGCCATGCCACCGCCCTTGAGCCCCTGCGGGCGTACGACGGATGCGGCGAAGCGCAGCAGCGACGCCTCGGACGAGACGAACGCCAGCGTCTCGGCGCCGTCGGTCAGCCAGGTCGCGCCGATCACCTCGTCGCCGTCACGCAGCGAGATCACCTCGAACTCGTCGGAGCGGACCGGCCAGTCCGGGGCGCACACCTTCACCACGCCCGCCCGGGTGCCGAGCGCCAGGCCGGGCGACCCCTGCGCGGACGGGCCCAGCGGCGCGAGCCCGACCACCGTCTCGCCCGGCTCCAGCGGCACCAGTTCCGCCGCCGACATGCCGCCGCGCAGCGACACCGTGCCGGACTGCTCCGGCAGCACCGGCAACGGCAACACGTCGATCTTGAACGCGCGGCCGGCGCTGGTCACCAGCAGCACCCGCCCGCGGGCGGTGGAGTGCACGATCGCGCGTACCGCGTCGTGCTTGACCCGGCCGCTGCGCCGGCGCGCCTCGGCGGCCTCCTCCGACTCGGCCGCGGTCCGCGCCACCAGCCCGGTGGCGGAGAGGATCACCTGGCACGGGTCGTCGGCGACCTCCAGCGGACCGGCGGGCACCGAGGCGGCCAGCACCTCCTTGAGGTCGCCGTCGACGAGCGTGGTGCGTCGCGGCGCGCCGAACTGCTTGACCACGGCGGCCAGCTCGTCGGAGACCACCTTCCGAAGCACCTTCTCGTCGTCCAGGATCTTCGACAGCTCGGCGATCTCGCCGCGCAGCTTCTCCTGCTCGGCCTCCAGTTCCAGCCGGTCGTACTTGGTCAGCCGGCGCAGCGGAGTGTCCAGGATGTAGGTCGCCTGGATCTCGGAGAGCTTGAACCGCTGCATCAGGCCGTCCTTGGCGGCCTGGGCGTCCTCGCTGGCACGGATCAGCTTGACCACCCGGTCGATGTCGAGCAGGGCGATCAGCAGGCCGTCGACCAGGTGCAGGCGCTCCTCCCGCTTGCGCTTGCGGTACGAGCTGCGCCGGGTCACCACCTCGTAGCGGTGAGCCAGGAACACGTCGAGCAGTTCCTTGAGCCCGAGCGTGCGGGGCTGGCCGTCGACGAGCACCAGGTTGTTCACGCCGAAGGACTGCTCCAGCGGGGTGAGCCGGTAGAGGTCGGCCAGCAGCGCCTGCGGGTTGACGCCGACCTTGCACTCCACCACCAGGCGGGTGCCGTTCTCCCGGTCGGTGAGGTCCTTGACGTCGGCGATCCCGGTCAGCCGCTTGGTCTTGTTCACCTCGTTGGTGATGGCCGCGATGACCTTCTCGGCGCCGACGCCGTACGGCAGCTCGGTCACGGTGATGGCCTGCCGGCCGCGGCTGCCCTCCAGCGGGCCGATCTCCACCCGGCCGCGCATGCGCACCACGCCGCGCCCGGTCTCGTACGCGCGGCGTACCTCGTCCAGGCCGAGCAGCAGCCCGCCGGTCGGCAGGTCGGGGCCGGGCACGAACTCCATGAGCTTGTCGAGTGTGGCGTCCGGGTGGTTGATCAGCCACCGGGCGGCCTGGACCACCTCGCCGAGGTTGTGCGGGATCATGTTCGTCGCCATGCCGACCGCGATGCCGGACGCGCCGTTGACGAGCAGGTTCGGGAAGGCCGCCGGCAGCACGGTGGGCTGGGTGAGCGAGCCGTCGTAGTTCGGCTCGTAGTCGACGGTGTCCTCACCCAGCTCGCCGGTGAGCAGCATCGCCTCCCGGGACATCCGGGCCTCGGTGTAGCGCGCCGCCGCCGGTCCATCGTCCTGTGACCCGAAGTTGCCGTGCCCGTCGATCAGCGGGACGTTGAGCGAGAAGTCCTGCGCCAGCCGCACCATCGCGTCGTAGATGGCGGTGTCGCCGTGCGGGTGGTACTTGCCCATACAGTTGTGCACCACGCGGCCCTCCGCGACGAACGCATGTTCGTCGGCGCCGACCTGGATGTCGTACGTGGTGTCGGCAGGAATCTGCTCGACCGAGACCACCCGCAGGAAGGATCGGCCCGAAAGCGCCTCGAGCCGACTCGCGAGCGGAGACCCGATGCGCCGGAGTTTTCGGACCCACCCATCCCGCTCAGCACGCCAGAGCGGGAATGAACGCTCCGACAGCGGCACGCCGTTACGGTCCTTGCCGTAACGGATCTGGCTACCCGCGCCCGAAAGTGATGATCGGAACGCCTTGCCGGCCTCGTCCCGGAACCAACCGCCTCCCTGGTGGGCGTCGGCGAACTCCTTGATCACCCGCGCGTACGGCAGCCGGTCGTTGCCCTGCTTGCCGCCGTACTGACAGGTCAGGTCCACCACCTTCTCCAGACCTACGATCTTGTAACCGATCCGCACCCAGGGCAGCAGAATCTCGGCCAGGGCGGCGGCATCACGCCCGCTGAAGGACAGGCCGAGAAGGCGTTGAGAGCCGTCTCGCGCGCTGGTCCAGTAATGCCCGTGCAAGCCCAGGTCGGCCAGCATGGAGTTGATCTGCCGCACGAGCGTCTCGCTGGTGCTGACGAAGACGATCTCCCGGAAGCGCTTGCGGACATAACCGTCACCGTCGAAGAAACCGGCAAGGAAAGGGGCCCATGCCGAGCGGTTCTCGAGGACATCACTCGGCACACGCTTGGCACTGCTCAGCGGTCCCCCCGCTTCGAGCAGGCCCTCGTGCCTCGCGAACGTGACGATGTGCTGATCGCGGTGCCGCGGATCAGTCGCCGTCCGCTTGCCTCGGCTGACGTTGAGCCCGTTGGCGATCGCCCAACCATGTGCGACATCGAGTGGCTCGACGTCACACATGTGCACTCGCACACGACCGTCAGCCGAGCGAGCACGGTCGACGGCGAAGCCCTCCGCCACCACCAGCCCGCGAACGTAGTCGTACAGCGTGCCGCCGGGGGCGGCGGATTTCCTGCGGGCACCGCCGTACGCGAGCGTGAGGTGCCCCGCGAGTTCGGAGGCCTCCACCCAACGAACCGACAGGTCCTCGTCGACCACGCGGAAACGCTGGCCGGGCGTGACCGACATGGTGTGTCCGTTGTCCCAGGTGACCCGAACCAGCTCCGACTGCGGGTTTCGGTAGACCGCCACGACCGGAGTGGCGACTCCGTCGCCGTCGAGCACCGTGTCGCCGACCTCGATCGACTCGATCGGCCGAAGACCACTCGGTGTCGACACGAGCGTCCCCGCGACGAAGCAGTCGCCGACGATCCGGGCGCTCTTGACGTGGCCGCGGTCCGGCCGGTGGCCCTGCTCGTGCATCGACCAGAGGATGCGCCGGTGCACCGGCTTGAGCCCGTCGCGCGCGTCGGGCAGGGCGCGGGAGTGGATGACCGAGAACGCGTACTCCAGGTAGGAGTCCGAGACCTCGGTGACCAGCGGGTTGTCGAAGACGCGGGCGCCGGCCTGGTCGAAGGCGGCCAGGTCCGCCTTCGCGCGTTCTTCCTTGCGGCGTGCCATGGTGCGGTTTCCTTCCGAGACGAACCCGTTGGTCAGGCGTCGATGGCGTCGCGGTCGACCCGGTCGGCGGAGTCGATCAGCCAGTTGCGGCGGGGCTCGACCTTCTCCCCCATGAGCAGTTCGAGGATCCGCTCGGCGGCCTCGACGTCGTCGAGCGTGATCCGGCGGACCGCCCGGGTGGCCGGGTTCATGGTGGTCTCCCACAGCTCGTCGGCGTCCATCTCACCGAGGCCCTTGAAGCGCGGGATGGGCGTGACGATCTGCTTGCCGGCCTTCTCCAGCTTGCGGACCGTCGCCTCCATCTCGGCCTGGGTGTAGGTGTAGACGGTCTGCGGGTTGCGCCCCTTCGTGGTGATCTTGTGCAGGGGCGGCATCGCCGCGTAGAGCCGCCCGGCCTCGATCAGCGGCCGCATGTAGCGGGCGAACAGCGTGATCAGCAGGGTACGGATGTGCGCGCCGTCGACGTCCGCGTCGGCCATGATGAGCACCCGGCCGTACCGCAGGGCGGACAGGTCGAACGTACGGCCGGAGCCGGCGCCGAGCACCTGCACGATCGCCGCGCACTCGGCGTTGTCCAGCACCTGCTGGAGGTTGGCCTTCTGCACGTTGAGGATCTTGCCGCGGATCGGCAGCAGCGCCTGGTATTCGGAGGAGCGGGCCATGCGGCTCGTCCCGAGCGCGCTGTCGCCCTCCACGATGAACAGCTCGCTGCGCTCCACGCCGGTGGCGCGGCAGTCGACGAGCTTGGCCGGCATGGCCGCGCCCTCCAGCGCGGTCTTGCGGCGGGCGGCGTCCTTCTGCTGCTTCTGGGTGAGCCGGACGCGGGCCGCGTCGACGATCTTCTGAAGCACCGTACGGGCCTCGGCCTTGGTCCGGCGGTCCTCCAGCCAGCTCTTGAGGTGCGCCTCGACCAGACCCTGGAGCACCTTGGTGATGCCGGCGGTGGACAGCTCGTCCTTGGTCTGCGAGGTGAACTGCGGTTCGGGGATGCGCACGTGCACCACGGCGGTCATGCCCTCCAGGACGTCGTCCAGGGTGGGCGCGTCCTCCTTGGGCTTGAGCAGGCCGCGGGCGTTGCGGGCGGCGTCGGCGAGGGTACGGGCCAGCGCCCGCTCGAAGCCCTTGCGGTGGGTGCCGCCGTGGGCGTTGCGGATGGTGTTGGTGAAGCACTCGACGGTGCGCTCGTAGCCGGTGCCCCAGCGGAACGCCACCTCGACCTCGGCGCGGCGCTGCACGTTGGACTGCATGACGCCGTTGGCGTCGGCGGCGTTCTCCCGGTAGGTGCCCTCGCCGGTGACCAGCAGCGTGCCGGAGACCGGCCGGTCGCCGGCCGGGGCGAGGAACTCCACCATGTCGGTGAGGCCGTTGGGGAAGTGGAAGCTCTCCTCGACGCTCTGCTCGCCGGTCTCGTCGCGCAGCCGGTAGGCGACGCCGGGGACGAGGAACGCGGTGTTGCGCAGCTTGAGCCGGACCGTCTCGGTGTCGAGCGCGGCGCCGGTCTCGAAGTAGCGCGGGTCGTGCCACCAGCGGATCGAGGTGCCGGTGCGCTGGCCGCGCTTCATCGCGCCGACGATCTGGAGACCGGGGCCGGGGGTGAACGGCGCGTCCGGCCCGTCGCCGTCGAAGACGCCCGGTACGCCGTGGCGGAACGACATGGCGTGGACCTTGCCGCCGCGCCGGACGGTGACGTCGAAGCGGCGGGACAGCGCGTTGACCGCTGACGCGCCGACGCCGTGCAGGCCGCCGGAGGTCTTGTAGCCGGAGCCGCCGAACTTGCCGCCCGCGTGCAGGCGGGTCAGCACCAGCTCGACGCCGGAGATGCCGGACTTCGCGTGCACGTCGGTGGGGATGCCCCGGCCGTCGTCGTCGACCTGGACCGAGCCGTCGGCGTGCAGGATCACGTCGACCTTGGTGGCGTGACCGGCGACACCCTCGTCGGTCGAGTTGTCGAGGATCTCGTTGACGAGGTGACCCACGCCACGGCTGTCGGTCGAGCCGATGTACATGCCCGGGCGCTTGCGGACGGCGTCGAGGCCCTCCAGATGCGTCAGGTCGTCGGCCCCGTAGAGGGTCTCAGGCTGTGCGGTCAACTGGTCGTACTCCCAGGTCTCGGCGGTGTGGTGCCGTTCACCGTGTGATCCCCCCACGATGATCGCCGGGCGCGGCGCGCCGGAGCGAGCCTAGCCGGGTGCCCCGACAGGTCGGCGGCACCGGGGCGGTGCGTTGCGCGATCGGCCTGCCGGCCGGGTCCGCGCCGCGGCCGCGTACGGCGGCCGGCGGGACGGGCCGGGGCTCCAGGCGGCACAACGACCCGGGCACCGGATGTCTTCCCCGATGCGGGGCCACTGATGTCGAACCATTGACGTCCGTCACACGTGCGTGATCTGATCGCCCCCCTGAAGAATCTTTCACATTTCGATGTCTTGGGAGGTCGGGCATGTCCGTGTTCCGTCGTTCCGTGCTCGCGGCGGCGCTGGCGCTCGCCACGGTGGCGTTACCCGCCGCCGCGGCGCCCGCCCGGCCCGCAGCCGCCGCACTGCCCACCGCCGCGGTGGCGCTGGGAGACAGCTTCATCAGCGGTGAGGGCGCCGGGGCGTACGCGCCGGTCGTGGACGTCAACGGGGTGGCCCAGGGCTTCCCCGGCTGGTCCGCCGCCAACGCCAACGCCTACTTCTGCCACCGCTCCCCGAACGCCTCGCTGTTCCAGGCCGACCTGCCCGGCATCTCCGCGCGGTTCAACCTGGCCTGCTCGGGCGGCCAGCCGTACGACATCGCCAGCGCCTCGGCCACCCGGACCAAGGGGCGGCAGGTGGCCGCCCAGCTCGACCAGCTCCGGTCGGTGGCGCGGACCCACGACATCGACCTGGTGCTCGTCGGCCTCGGCTCGAACAACAGCTCGTTCACCTTCGGCAGCGTGGCGGAGAAGTGCGCCAACCGGTTCATCGCCGACGCGTGGACCGGCTGGTGGGAGTTCTGGGCGTACCTGGGCGGGCCGGTGGAGCAGAAGCCGTGCACCGACGCCGACCTGGGCACGGCCGCGCAGTTCGCCGCCGCCACCGCGGAGACCACCACGGCGCTGCGGCAACTGCTCACCACGCTGGACCAGATCGACGCCGACGGGCAGCACCGGGTGGTGTTCCAGGACTACACCAACCCGCTGCCGTTCGAGCTGAACCAGACCTACTGGACCGAGGACAGCCGCGACGACACCCGGGACAAGTTCCGCGCGCTGGGCGCCGAGCGGTACGCGGCCGGCTGCCCGATCCACCGGGCCAGCCTGGCGCCCGGCCACCGCTTCTCGCAGGGGCTCGGCACGCTCGTCAGCTCGGTACGCGGCACGCTCGCCGGCGAGTTCCCGCAGGACGACCTGGTCTACCTGAACGTGCAGCGCGCGTTCGACGGCGCCCGGCTCTGCGAGTCGACCGGCAGCCCGGGCAATGCCCTGGCCACGCCGATCCGGCTGATGGACGGCCCGAGCGGCACGTTCGTCACCAGCCTCTCCGGGTACGACAAGCTCGACATCCAGCGGATCGCCAACGCCTGCGGCACGTACTTCCAGACCTGCCAGGAGTCGTGGCACCCGAACGCTGCCGGACACAAGGTGCTCGGCCGGTGCCTGGCCGGGGCGGCGGCGACCGGTGCCCGTACCGTCTCCTGCGTCCGCGCCCCGGACGGCACGGTGAGTGTGAGCTGAGCGCGCCGGACCGGGCCGGAAGAACCGGCCCGGTCCGGCGTCAGGCCCGGATCGCGGTGCCGAGGACGTGCGGCGAGGCCGGGGCCGGCAGCCCGGTCGGCGGGAAGCGGAAGCGGTCCAGCGCGGTCACCTCGAACCCGGCGGCCCGGATCGCGGCCACCGTGTCCCGGGCGGTGTGGCAGCCGGCGCAGAACAGCGGCCAGAGCGTGGCGTCGGCCAGGCGCTGGGCCCGGCGCAGGCCGGGCGTCTGCGCCACCACGTGTTCGTAGAAGCGCAGTTCGCCGCCGGGCCGCAGCACCCGGCGTGCCTCGCCCAGCGCGACCGCCTGGTCCGGCACCGAGCAGAGCACGAGCGACAGCACCACCGCGTCGGCGGCGCCGTCGGCGACCGGCAGCGCCTCGGCGAGACCGGCGACGACTGTCACAGGTACCCGGGCGCCGGGTGCGGCGGCGCGGGCCAGGGCACGCAGGCGTGGCTCCGGCTCGACGGCGACCACGCCGGTCACCCCCGGTGGGTAGTGCGCGAGGTTGCGCCCGTTGCCTGCGCCGACCTCGACCACCCGGCCGCGCAGCCCGGCGACGAGGCGGGCGCGGTGCTCGGCCATCCCGGCCTGGTCCATCGCGACGCTGGCGCGGGCGAAGAGCCGGGAGAAGATCGGATGGGAGACGGCCATCAGGGGCCTGCCGGTGGCGCGCCGAGGCTGAGCAGGAGCGGGCCGGCGGATCCGTCGACCAGGTCGCCGAGGCGTACCCCGTCGAGCACGGCGAGGAAGGCGGCCTGCGCGCGGCGCAGCTCGCCGCGCAGCCGGCACTCCGCGACCAGCGGGCAGACCGGTTGCGCGCAGTCGACCACCTCGCCGTCGCCCTCGAAGGCGCGGACCACTCCCCCGACGGTGATGTCCCCGGCGTGTTCGGCGAAGGCCACGCCGCCGGAGCGGCCCCGGATGGTCACCAGGACGCCGATGCGTTGCAGCCGCTGCACGACCTTGGCGACGTGGCTGCGGGGCAGTTCGAGCCGGGTGGCGAGTTCGTCGACTGTGGCCCGGACCGGGGACGCGGCGGTCAGCATGGCGATCCGCAACGCCATGTCGGTCGACCGGTTCAGCCTCACGCACCGACCCTAGCCACTCGGCGCCGTCCGGGACACCAGCAGATTCACGGTGACCCTTGCCACCCCGGCACCGGGACCTTCGGCCCTGAAAGAGGAATCGTGGATTCCTGTTTCGTGGAGATCGACCTGTTCGAACCCCGGAAGGAGATTCGGTCGTGCTCTCGGAATCCTCAGCTGCGGTCGTGACCGCCACCCTGCCCGTCGTGCAGGCGCACGGCGAGGCCATCACCGGCCGCTTCTACCAGCGGATGTTCGACGCCCACCCGGACCTGCTGGACCTGTTCAACCGGGGCAACCAGGCCACCGGAGCGCAGAAGGCCGCGCTCGCCTCGGCGGTGGTCGCGTACGCGGCGCACCTGACCGGCGACACCGGCATGCCGTGGGGACCGGTCCTGGACCGGATCGCGCACAAGCACGCCTCGCTCGGCATCACCGCCACCCAGTACCCGATCGTCGGCCGGCACCTGCTCGCCGCGGTCGGCGAGGTGCTCGGCGACGCGGTCACGCCGGAGGTGGCCGCCGCCTGGGACGAGGTCTACTGGCTGCTGGCCTGCGAGTTGATCGCCCGCGAGGCGCGGCTGTACGCCGGCGCCGGCGTGCCCGAGGGCGGTCCGGTGTGGCAGGACTGGCGGGTGACCGGCCGGGCCCGGGAGAGCGCCGACGTCGTCTCGCTCACCCTCGCGCCGGCCGGCGGCGGCGCCGCGCCCGGCTTCACCCCCGGCCGGTACGTCTCGGTCGCCGTCGACCTGGACGGCGGCCGGGGACAGCAGATCCGCCAGTACAGCCTCTCCGGCCGCCCGGGCGCCGACACGTGGCGGATCACAGTGAAGCGCGTACGTGGCGAGGGCGGCGCGCCCGACGGCATGGTCTCCGGCCACCTGCACGACCGGGTCGCGGTCGGCGACACGCTACGGCTGAGCCCCGCGTTCGGCGAGGTCGACGCCACCGGCGGCGACGGGCCGCTGCTGCTGATCAGCGCCGGCATCGGGCTCACCCCGGCGATGGCGGCGCTGGCCCACCTGGCCGACCGGAACCCCGGACGCCAGGTGACGCTGGCGCACGCCGACCGGGACGCCGAGGCACACGCGCTGCGCGCGGAACTCCCCGTGCTCCAGCAGCGGCTGCCGAACCTGGCCGTCCACCTCTGGTATCTCGACGCCGCCGGGGCCGACCTGCCCGGCCTGAAGGCTGAGGTGTCCGCCGGGCTGATCGACCCGGACCGGCTCCCGCTGCCCGCCGGGGCGGCCGCGCACCTGTGCGGTCCGATCGCGTTCATGAACCTGGTCCGGGGCAACCTGCTGCGCCGGGGTGTGCCGGCCGAGCGGATCGCCTACGAGGTGTTCGGTCCCGGGATGCTGCCGGGCTGACGCCCCGCCGCGAGACAGGACCTCCGCAGACCCGATTCTCCGGCACGAGGGGGCCCGTCCAGCGCCCGGAGCCTCCACGGCGGAGGCGACGGGCCCGCGGAGAAGTCGGCGATCTCCTGGGTGGGGGCGGAACCCGAGGGCAGGGGCGCGGGGCGAACGGGTCCGGCCACCCCTTGCTACCCACCGGTAGGTTCGGGCCGTACCCTGATCCGGGTGAGCGGGGACTACACCCAGGAGTTCGTGGACGTCGACGGCGCGCGCATCGGCGTGCAGGTCTACCCGGAGCCGGCCGGTCCGCCCGGCGCGCCGGTGGTGCTGATCTGGCCGGCCATGGGCGTACGCGCCCGCTACTACCGGCCGTTCGCCGCCGCGCTGCGCGACGCCGGGCTCGCGGTGATCGTGGCCGACCTGCGCGGCACCGGCGAGAGCACCCCCGCGCCGTCGCGCGCCTGCCGCTACGGCTACCAGGAGATGGCCACCGACGTCGGCGCCGTGCTCGACGCGCTCAAGCCCCGGCTGGACGGCCGTACCCGGCTGCTGCTCGGGCACTCCCTCGGCGGTCAGGTGGCGGTGCTGCACCAGGCGCTGCACGACGACGACCGGGTGGACGGGCTGGCCCTGGTGGCGGTGGGGCTGCCGTGGTGGCGGCGGTACCCGGGCCTGCGCGGGTGGGGCGTGCTGCCGTACACCCAGGCGATCGCGGCCACGGCCCGGCTGCTCGGCGTCTGGCCGGGCTGGGGCTTCGGCGGCCGGCAGGCCGCCGGCGTCATCCGGGACTGGGCGCACACGGCCCGCACCGGCCGCTTCCCCGCACTGGACGGGGTGGACACGGAGGCCGCCGTACGGCGGATCCGCACACCTGTGCTGGCGGTGAGCGTCGACGACGACCAGTACACGCCGCACGAGACGCTCGACCACCTCTGCGAGAAGCTGACCGCGGCGCCGGTGACGCGGCACCGCTACACGGTCGCCGAGGCGGGCGCGCCGCTCGACCACTTCACCTGGGTACGCGCGTCGGCGCCCCTGGCCGACCGGATCGCCGCGTTCGCCGGCACGCTCCCCCGCCGCTGAGCCCTCCTCCTCCCCGCCACGCCGGGCGTGAGTCGCCCGATCGTGGGTATGCCGCACCGCCCGAACACGGCGGAGGGGGATCTGATGTCAGAACGGCACACCACGCTGCGCTCGATGCACGACCTGGGCCTGGCGGCCTGGTTCGGCGGTTCCCTGATGGGGGCGCTCGGCGTCAACGGCGCGGCGGCACGGATCAACGACACGACCGAGCGGCTGCCGGTGGCCTCGGCCGGGTGGGCGCGGTGGACACCGGTCAACGCGGCGGCGATCGGCGCGCACCTGGCCGGCGCGGTCGGTGAACTGGTCACCGAGAGCCCGCGGATGGCCCGCCAGGCGGGCGTGGGGAAGATGAGCGCGGTGAAGACCGCGCTGACGGTCGGCGCGCTGGCGGTGACCGGCTACAGCCGGCTGGTCGGCATGCGGCTGGAGAAGGCCGGCGGCCCGCCGGTCGAGGGGACCACCGAACCCAACCACCACACCCCGGCGAACGTCGCCGCCAGCCAGCGGCAGATGAAGCTGCTCCAGTGGGCGGTCCCGGCGCTGACCGGCGCGCTCGTCGTGGTGTCGGCGTACATGGGCGAGCAGCAGAAACCGGGCCAGGTGTTCCGGGGCATGCTCGACCGCGCGGGCGGGCTGATGTCCGCGCCGAAGAACATCGGCAAGGTGGCCGCCGTGGGCGCGGCCGGACGTCATCTGGTCGGGGCGGCCCGTTGACCACCGCGCGGCCGGCGACCCACATCGGGGTGGGCCACCGGCCGCGCGGTGCCCCGGGACCAGACCGTCCGTCGACGGGCGGCACGGACATCAGCAGCCAGGCGAGGTGACCATGACCAGCAGGGACCGGCCGGGTACGGGTGACGGGCGCGGACCGGAGTCGGCCGCGCCGTGGGGCACCACCGACGGCTTCGACGCCGACCCGCCGTGGGGCGCCGGTGACAGCGACCCGATGGACGAGGGCAGCGAGGAGACCGCCGTACCCGAGGGGCGGCTCGGCGAGCGCCGGGCGGCCGGCGCCGGGCCGGGCGGACCGAAGGCGGGCCGGCACGGGTTCGGATCCGTCGAGCCGACCCGGACGCCCGAGGCCGGGCCGGGCGCGCCGCCGGATCCGGCGCCGTCGGGACGGACGTTCCCGGACGACAGGGCGGACGGCGACCTCGGCGACAACGCGCTGGAGGAGGCGACCGGGATGCGCCCGGAGACGCGTCCCTAGGCCGTCAGGAGCCGGTGCCGTCCTCGCCCGGACCACCCGGCGCCGACGGCTCGTTGTCAGGCACCGGTGACTCGGCCACCGGGTGCCCGGTGTCGTCGACCAGGCCCGGCGCCATGCTGCCGCCGTGCGCCTCCTCTGCCTCCCGGGTCGCTCGCGGGTCTCGCTCGTCCTCGCCGCGCCGCTTCTCCACCGATCCCCCTTCGCTGTCGTCCATGCCCCCGGCGGTACCCGGACGACGGCTGAGGAAACGTCAGGCGCGCGCGGCGGCGGGCGCGACGCCGAGCAGGCCGGCCAGGCGGGCGGCGTCGCGCTGGGCCTGGTCACCACAGCAGTTGTTCATCAGCACGTGCAGCTCGGCGCACTGGTCGGCCAACTCGCGCAGCAGCACCGACCAGTGCCGCAACTCCCGCTCGCCGTAGGCGTAGCGGAACCGCTCCTGCTTGTCGCCGCTCTCCCAGGCGGTGCTGTGCCCGTGGAACCTGATCACGGCCAGGTCGGTGGTGGCGACCAGGATCGGCGGCACCGAGGAGACGTGCCCCTGCGGCATGTCCACACAGGCGTACCCGAGGTCGTGTTCACGCAGGAACGTGACGGTGTCGGCCATCGCGTCCCCGTCGAACCAGGACGAGTGCCGCAGCTCGACGGTGACCGGCCAGGGGCGGCAGCGCCGCGCGGCGTCCAGGATCCGCCGCCGGGCCGCCTCGCCGCGGGCCAGCCACGGCGGGAACTGCAACAGCACGGCACCGAGCCGGTCGGCCGCCGCGAGCGGCGCCAGCGCCGCGTGGAACCGGTCCCACACCTCGTCGTACGCCCCGGCGGGCAGGTCACGCCAGCGGATCCGGCTCGGGCCGCCGGCCGGACGCAGGTCGCGGGGCAGCGCGTCGACCGGCGTGTGGTGGCCGGTGAACAGCCGGAACGCCTTGACGTCGAAGGTGAACCCGTCCGGGGTGGCGGCCGCCCAGCCCGCCGTCGTCTCCGGCGCCGGCACGGCGTAGTACGACGTGTCCACCTCGACCAGTCCGAACCGCTCGGCGTACCAGCCGAGCCGGCCGGCGGGGGTGTTGACCCCGCGCGGATACCAGCCGGAGCGGACCAGCATCTGGTCGGCCCAGGAGGACGTGCCCACCTTGATGACACCCATGTAATTCAGTTCACCGCGAGTGCGGGACATCGGCAACCGGAGATGCCCCGGGGCCGTGACCGGCGCCGGGTGACCGACCTCACCGGCTCCTCGGCGCGCCGGAGTGTGACGCCCGGCCGGGTGGCGGCGCTGAGGGTGACGAGATGGACGCATCCGGCCTGGACCAGGAAACCGTCGAGCGGCTGCTCGTCGGCCGCTCCGGCGACACGCCGACCGCTCCGCCGGGACTGGCCGCCGTGCTGGACGCGGTCCGCGCCGCGCCCGGCACGGGCGAGCTCGACGGCGAGGCGGCAGCGGTAGCGGCGTTCCGGGCCGCCCGGTGGATGCGCCGTCGCCGCGGTGCCCGGTTCGGCGTACGGGTGGCAGTGGCCGCACTGGCCGCGTCCCTGACCGGCGGCGTCGCGCTCGCCGCGACCGGGAACCTGCCGCGCGCCGCACGTCCGGCAGCGCCGCCGGTCGTCACCGCGCCCCCTGCGCCGTCGGCCCGGCCGAGCCCGCCGGCCGGCTCACCGGCGCCCCGGACACCACACCCGTCCTCG
The DNA here is from genome assembly GCF_001029515.1 of Micromonospora sp. RV43. NCBI lineage: Bacteria > Bacillati > Actinomycetota > Actinomycetes > Micromonosporales > Micromonosporaceae > Micromonospora > Micromonospora sp. RV43. The sequence goes on from NZ_LEKG01000153.1 coordinate 13,948, forward strand.
CCGCCCGGCCTGTGCGTCGCGTACCGGGCCGTCGCCGAGCCGGAGCGGGGACGGGCCCTGGCCACACCCGCCTTCAGCGGCCTCGTCGCCGCCGCCGGGGGGCACGACCGCGTGCCGGACTACTGCGCCGGGCTGCTGGGCGACGATCCGCCGGGAAAGGCCGGCGGGCGAGGCGGCGGCAGGTCCGCGCACCCGGTCCACCCGTCCGGCGGGCCGCCGGGCGTGGACGACCTCCCGCCCGGGCACGTCGGCCGACCGGCCGGCACCCCGCCCGGGCGGCGTCCCGGCTGACGACCGGCTGGTAACTTGCCCCCCCGTGACCCCCCGGCGTCGCCTACCGGCGATCCTCCTCCGCCTCGCAGTGGTCCTCGCCGTGCTGGCCGGCATCGTCCTCACCGCGCTCGGCCCGGCCACGGTGACCGGCCTGCTGCCGTACTTCACCATCCAGAGCAACGTGGCGGTCGGCGTCCTCGCCGGGTACGCCGCCTGGTGCGCGCTGCGCGACCGGCCGGAGCCACCGAGCGTCCTCAAGGGGGCTGTGACCCTCTACATCACCATCACCATCACCGGCACGGTCTACCACCTGGTGCTGGCCAACCCGGCCAGCCCGTTCGCGATGGCCCAGCCGGACCGGCAACCGGGTGAGTGGTGGGGCAACCAGTTCCTGCACACTGTGGTGCCGTTGCTGGCGGTCGCCGACTGGGCGCTGTTCGACAGGCGCGGCCGGCTGCGCCCCCGGTACGCCGCCTGGTGGCTGGTGTTCCCGCTCGGATACCTCGGGTTCGCGCTGGTACGCGGCCTGATCGTGGACAGGTACCCGTACCCGTTCATCGACGCGGGCGAGCTGGGCTACGACGGGGTGGCGGTCAGCGCGGTCGGGTTCGCCGCGGTGTTCTGGCTGCTGGGCCTGCTGTTCGTGGGCGTGGACCGGCTGCTCGCCCGGGCCGGGCGTGCCGATGCTGCGGCGAAGGAGCCACCCGCGGCCGGGCCGGTGGAGCCGACGACGGCAGCCGAGCCGGGCGCCTCGACGGCAGCCCAGCGGGAGACCACCGGCTCGGCCTGAGCAGCGGCCGGTCAGGCGGCCCGGTCAGGCGGCCCGGTGGGCCGGCCGGCCCGCGCGCATCCGCCGGCCCGAGCCGCGTTCCCGGCCGTACGAGTCGGCTCTTCCCCACCGGCCCGGCACGTCGAGCAGCTCGATTCGCCCGAACCCGCTCGGGACGGCCGGGTTCACCAGCAGGTTCTCCCCGCACGGACGCAACCCCAGCATCGTCGCCAGCAGCATCAGCAGCCCACCGGAGGCCCACGACTGCGGTCGCCCGGCCTCCGGCAACTGGACCGGGTACTTGGTCAGCGCGCGGGGGTAGCCGGCGATCGTCTCCGGGACCGAGCCGCCGAGCGTCTCCGCCATCGCGAACACGCCCGCGGCGATGTCGGCCGCCTCCTCGTCGAAGCCGTACCGCCGCAGGCCCGCCGCGACGATCGCGTTGTCCCAGGGCCAGACCGCGCCGAGGTGCGCGCCGACCGGGTTGTACGGCATCTGCCCCTGCGCGTAGGTGCGCACGCCCCAGCCGGAGAACAGGTCCGGCCCGCGCAGGTGCCCGGCCAGCGCGTCGGCCCGGTCCGGCTCCACGATGCCGCTCCACAGCAGGTGCCCCAGGTGCGAGGTGAGCGCGTCGACCGGCTCGCCGTCCGGCGTGAGCGCCAGCGCGTAGTAGCCCCGCTGCGGCAGCCAGAAGTCATTGTTGAACCGCTCCCGCAGACGCGCCGCGTCGGCCTCCAGGCGCTCGGCGTAGCCCGGGTCGTCCCAGAACTCCCGGGCCAGGCGGGCGCCCCGGATCCGCGCGTCGTACGCGTACCCCTGGAGCTCGCACGTGGCGCGCGGGTACGGCGGCTCCACCCCGGCCCGGTCGACGATCGCCTCCGGAGAGTTCCGCCAGGTCTGGTTGGCCACCCCGTTCACCGTGTTGCGTGGCCGGTAGCGCAGGTAGCCGTCGCCGCACTGGTCGCCGTACCGGGTCAGCCAGTCCAGCGCCATCCGGGCCGGGTGCCGCAACTCGTTGACCAGGTCGGTGTCACCGGTCCAGCGCTCGTACTCGTCGAGCAGGATCACGAACAGCGGCGTGGTGTCGGCCGCCCCGTAGTAGATCGCGGTGGGCTGCTCCTCGAACGCGGCCGCCTCGCCGTATCGCAACTCAGCGACGATCTTGCCGGGCTCCTCCTCGTGGTAGTCGTCGAGCCGGCCGCCCTGCACCATCGCCAGCATGTGCAGCGTGCCCGGGGTCAGGTCGGGCGTGAACGGCAGCGTCTGGAGGCAGGTGATCAGCGCGTCCCGCCCGTACAGCGCCATCGCCCAGGGCATCCCGCCGACCGGCACCGGGTCGGTGTAGGCCAGCGGCATGTAGCGCAGCGTGGCCAGGTCGGTCAGGGCCTGCCGGTAGACGGCGGTGAGCGCGGGCCGGTCGGAGACCAGGTGCGGCGCCCGCTCGTACCACCGTTCGAGATCCCCGCGCATGTCCTGCCGGACGTGCTGCCGGTGCGACTCGATGTCGGCCCGCAGGTCCCGCCCTCCCGCGCCCTGGATGATCATGGCGACGTGCAGGTCGACGTGCCACTCGCCCTGCGGCTCGACGCGGATCCGGAAGGTCATCCCGCGCGCGTCCACCTCGCCCGGGACGGTGCTGGAGACGCACGTCTCCCGGGTGAACCGCCCGCGCTCGTACCGGATCCGCAGCCGCTGCTGCTCCGGTTCGGGGATGACGGTCGGGTGACGCGGGCCGGGACGCAGGATCTCGGAGGTGTCGGCGAAGTCGCCGGCCATCTCCATCCGCACCGTGTACTCGGCGGGTTCGGCCGAGTGGTTCAGCACCGTGAGGCTCTCGTGGTACGCCTCGTCGATCGAGCGGTGCCGGATCACCGAGACGTCGGCGTCCACGTAGTGGCTGGCCGCGCCCGGCACCAGCACGAAGCGGGTCTCGAAGTAGGTCAGGTCGTCGCGGGACAACGCGTGCAGCCGCTCGCCGTCGATCGTGAGCACCCAGTGGGACAGGAACCGGGTGTCGAACGAGAACAGGCCGATCGGGGCGCACGGGTCGCGTTCCATGTCGCCCTGCGCGTCGCTCAACGCGAACGCGTTGCCCGCGAGGACGTGGACCAGTTCCTCCCTCATCGGGCCGCCGCCCGCTCACCGGCCACGTCGCGGGGATCCCGGGCGTCCGGCGGGCCGGGGAAGATCCGGCGCAGCGTCATCAGCAGCTTCAGCTCGCCGCGCGCGGCGAGGTCGTTGCGCAGCAGCGCGGCGGCCGGGTGCAGGCGCCCCGCCGCGATCCGGTCGAACACCTCCCGGTTCGCGCCGACCACCAGGTCCGCCTCCTCGGCCAGACGGTCCACCCGGACGTCCTGCCGGTCGATGGTCAGGTACCAGTGCTCGGTGCAGCCCTCGACGCGCAGATCCAGGCGGATGGTGCCGGAGGTGGTCTCGGGCAGCTCCGGGTGCCGGCCGGCGGTCCCCCGGGTCAGATGTTCCACGGCCGAGACGCTCATCGGGCCTCCTCGTCGGTGGTCGCGGGCGCCCGCCTGCCGGCGCCGCTCGTCCCGCAGCGTCCCCGCGTCGCGGGTGAGGCGAACTCACCCGGTCCGGGTGAGGCGCGGCGGAGCGGCGGGTATCCCTGGGCCCATGCCGACAACCGGGGACGCCACCGCCGACCGGGTACTGCTCGCGCTGCTGACCATGCAGCGTGAGTCCTGGGAGCAGGGGATCCTCGGTCAGGCACTGCTCGACCTGGGCCTGGACGAGGCCGCGGTGCTGGTCGCCGACGCCGCGGTGACCCGGCAGCGGCCGGACGGGCGGCTCGGGGAGCCGGCCGGCTCGGTGGGCGCGGTGAACGGCGCCGCGTGCGGTGAGGTGGTCCGGCACGCCGCGCGCCGCACCGGCGACCGGCGGTACGCCGTGGCGCTGGACGCCCAGCTCGACTGGCTGACCCGCCGGGCGCCGAGGGCCGCCGACGGCACGCTGTTCCACCTGCTCGACGGCCGCCAGGTGTGGGCGGACACGATCTACATGGTGGTGCCGCTGCTGGCGCTGACCGGCCGGACCGAAGCGGCCGCCGCGCAGGTCGCGGGGCACCGGCGACGGCTGTACGACGCGCGCACCGGCCTGTACGCCGCCCGCTGGGACGAGGACCGCGGCGAACCGGACCGGCCCGGGCCCTGGGGCACCGGCAACGGCTGGGTGGTCGCCGGAATCGCCCGCGCGCTGCGGCTCGCGCCGGACTGGCCGGGCGACCTCCGCGCCGAGCTGGCCGGGCACGCCGAGGAGGCGCTGACCGCCTGCCTCGCGTACCGGGGCGCGGACGGCCTCTTCCCCGACGTGCTGGACGAGCCGGACGCGTTCCGCGAGGCCAACACCGCCCAGCTGCTCGGGTACGCGGCCCTCACCGGAGTGGCCGACGGGTGGCTGGCCCGGTCCTGGTTCGAGGCGGGCGCGGACCTGCTCGCGGCCGCCGCCCGGCGGATCGACGCGTACGGCCGGGTGACGGGCGTCAGCGGGGCGCCGGACTTCGAGCGCCCCGGCACCTCACCCGAGGCGCAGGCGTGTCACCTGCTCGGGCACGCCGCGCTGCGCCGGGCCGGTGCGTCGCTCAGCGCAGGATGAGCCCTCGCACGTACGCGGCCTGACCGGCGTGCTGGAAGTCGTCGTCGAGCACGCTCACCAGCCGCACCCCGAGCGTCACAGGCGGATCCCAGTTCTCGTCCACCACCCGGTCCAGGTCGGCCGCGCTCAGCCCGCGCAGGTACGCCAGGCTCCGGTCCACCACCGCCCGGTGGTAGTCCAGCAGCACGCCGCCGTTCTCGGGGCGTACCGCGGCGATCTGCTCCGGGCCGTGCCCGAAGCCGGTGTCGGCGGGGTCCGGCGGCAGGCCGCACCGCCCCGCCCAGTCGCCGGTGGCCCAGAGCTGCGGCTCCCCCATCACGTCGGCGACATGGTCGTCCTGGATCCGCGTCAGGTGCCAGACCAGCCAGCCGACCGGGTTCGCCCCGTCGGCCGGCGCCTGCCGCAGCTGGGCCGCGTCGAGCCCGTCGAGCGCCCCGGCGACCAGATCCGGCAACCGCCCGTACGCCTCGGTCAGCACGTCCGTCACGTCCACGCGCGCCTCACTCCCCTGTCCTGTCGTGCGTACCCTCGGGCAGTACCGCCCAGCGTGCCCGGCAAACCTCGGCGCGGGCCCCGCCTCTAGGGTGATCGCGTGGTCGCGGCGCTGGAGCTGTATCTGGACACCGACGCCACCCGGCGGATCCGGGTGCTGTGGGACCTGCTGGAGTCCGACGGGGTGCCGAGCATGCGTTCCCTGCTGGCGCAGCGGCACCGCCCGCACCTCTCGCTGGCTGTCGCGCCCCGCCTGGACCCGCAGCGCGTCGCCGAGGCGCTGTCCGGAACCGTGGTGGCGGCGCCGCTGCGGCTGGAGTTCCAGCACGCCGGGCAGTTCCTCGGGCGGGTGCTCTGGATCGGGCCGGCGCCGACGCCCGAGCTGCTGGCGCACCACGCCGCGGTGCACGAACGGCTGGCGCGGGCCGGCGTCGAGGTGGTCGAGCACTACCGGCCGGGCCGCTGGGTGCCGCACTGCACGCTGTCCATGCGGGTGCCGAACCCGCTGATGGGCGCGGCGGTACGCCGGTGCCTGGAGGTGCTGCCGCTGACCGCGACCGTGGTCGGCGCGGCGGTGGCCGACCACGCCCGCGACATCTCCCACCCCCTGCCCTGACTCCCGC
>NZ_LEKG01000154.1:0-19628 GCF_001029515.1 Micromonospora sp. RV43
ATCTACGGGCTATTGCGGGGTTCATGAGTCACCGCCCGGGGCCGAGGGCGCGGTGGGGTTGGTGCCGAAGATGATGTTTCTGGCGGCGGTGGCGAGTGCCGCTTGGTGCAGGCCAGGAATGCTGCGCCGGTTCCAGGCGAAGATCACGTGGTGGGCGAGGGTTGCGCGGAGGCCGCGCTGCAACTGTCCTGTCCGGTTGAGCCGGTTGAGAGTGTCGCCGGCGGCGATGTAAGCCTCGAACCAGCTGCGAGTGGCGGCCAGCGGCGCCCCCTGGTGGGTGAGGCTGGCTGGATCGGCAGTGAGGAGCCGTTTCACCGCGTGCAGCAGGTTGTTGACGAGCGTGGGCTGGGGTGGGTCTCGGTGGTTGGCGACGCGGGCCCAGACGTCGCCTTGTTCGTACCAGTCAAGGCCTGCGGCTCGCATCATGGCCGCGGCGAGCATGATCGACAGCTCGGGGTGCCGCGCGGCTAGGTGGTTGGAGCCGGGGGTGAGTAGCTGGCGGCTGTCGTGATGCCACAGATGGTGGGTGGTGTCCATGGCTCTGGTGCCGCCGAAGGCGTAGGTCTCGGGCTCGTAGATTCCCGGAACGGCGGCGCTGATATGGCGGTCGTGGCGTAGGCGGGCCAGCTGGCTGGCCAAGTAGTGGTCGGCGGTGGTGGAGGCGGGAAGGTAGCGCAGCCGCCAAGTGCCTTTCCGGACGTAGAACCAGGTGGTGATGAGCTGGCGGGTTTCGGCGTCGACGAGGATCGGCGCGAGATGGGCGGTGGCTACTTGGTCTGCGGCGTGGGGGTCGGGGAAGGCGATGGTGGTCTGCCGCCATTTGGGTGGCGTCATGTTCGTTTCCCTTGGGTTCAGGCGAGGGCGAGGAAGGTGTCCCAGCTGGTCGCCGGGCTGCCGGTGACGGCGGTCTGCAGCGCCAGCACGGCACCGGCCGTGCCGTTCAGCAGCTCTGGATCACCTTGGGCTTGGCTGGCGAGCTGGTTGGCGAGTTCGGCCGCCAGGCCGGGCAGCTCGGCGGTGAGCTGACCCGCGCGGTGCGGGTCGGTGCTGGCGGCGGCCAAGCGGCTGGCAGCCTGCAGGAGGCCGGCTTTGCCGTGGCAGAGGCCGATCTCGGGCAGCCGGGCGCGTTGGGCGGCGTCTCGCAGCACGGCGAGCACAGCCTCTTCTGCCCGTTGCTGGCGGGCCGTATCTCGCAGGGCGAGCCCGGCGAGTTGCTGAGCGCGGGCGATGCCGGGGGTGCCGTAGCACCAGGAGGGCCGGTGCCGCCGTGGGGTGGTGTCGGGGGTGACGTAGCCGGGCCACCATGTTCCGGCCGGGTCGTCTTGGCGGTGGTGGTCGGTCCAGTCGCATAGAGCGGCGAGGGCGTTGCGGGCTGCGGGGGTGTCGTGGCCGTGGAGGATGGCGTAGGCGAGCAGGGCGATGAGGGCGCTGATGCCGTGGGCTACGCCGATGTTGCCGTGCCCGTGGGGAAAGTCTGGGTGTGGTGTGCCGCCGAGCCCCGATGGCAGCCACCACGGCGGCTGCGTGGAGCCGTTGCCGAGGGGTTCGGTGATGCGGGCCAGGTAGGTCATCACGTCGCGGCTGATGGGGTGCTCGGGGTGGGCGTGCAGGTGGTAGAGCCCGAGCCCGGTCAGGCCGTGGACGAGGTCGAACTCGTACATCGTCAGCGGGTCGCGGCGGTCTATGCGGGCGTGTGCGGCGACGAGCCGTTGTCTGGTGAGGGTGATCGTGGCGTCGTTGAGGCTGGCGAAGGCGCGGTGGTAGCCGCCGAGGGGGCGGGCGGTGTGCAGCATGAACGCCAGCGCGGGGGCGCCGTGGAAGGGGTCGGAGTTGCGGCCGATGCTGACCGGCTCGCTGCCGGCGGCGCGTATCCAGCGGTGGGCGGTGGCTTCGTTGCCGTGTCCGGAGACGGCCCGCTCGATGTGCAGCAGGGCGATGCCCACCGCGCCTCCGGCCAGCGATTGCGGCCGGGTCCGCCCGTCGCGTGACGGGCCGACGATGGAGGGGCTGGCGAGTCTGGCGCAGACCGCCGCGAGCACATCCGAGGGGTTGGCGGTGGTGGTCGGGGTGGTCACGTGATGCTCCTTGTCGTCCAGCTCAGCGCGGCGGCGCGGGCGAGGTGCAGGCAGGCTCGTTCGCTGTCGAGGTCGGCCCCGGCGACGCGGACGTGGTGCAGGTGCAGCAGGTCGGGCAGCAGCTCGGCCGGCGGCATGGTGCTGACGGTGGGCAGGCTGTCGCGCCAGGCGGCCACGGTGCGGCGGCGCCGAGCCCAGCGGTCCGTCAGGTTCTCGCCGCCGGTCAGGGACGCCACGGCGGTGGGGTCGTACGGGTTGGCCAGGCGGATGGCCTGGTCGTAGACGGCTCGTGGGGGTGCTGGCCGGTGCGCGCGGGTACGGGCTATCAGCCATCGCAGGGCGTCGTGTGGGTCGCCGATGACCGCCGTGACGAGGTCGACCATGCTCGCGGCGGTCAACGCCTGCCAGCCCAGGGTGGGACGTCGCGTGGTGACGGCCAGTTGGGCGAGCGCGGCTGCGGAGTCCGCCGCGAACACGGCTGCCGTTGCCTGGTACGCGGCCAGGCTGCCGAAGCGGCCAGGCTCGCCGAAGTCGGTGTCCCACTGGACTCGCTGGGTCAGGTCGGCGTCGGTCAGCTCCTGCGTCCAGCCGGTGATGGCTTCGATGGGCAAGCCGCTGATACGCAGCCGCAGGTGCGGCTCCGGGTCGGCGTGGCGCAGGAACCACCACCTGCCCGCCGGCGGGAGTTGCACGACAAGCCGAGGCAGGTGGGCGGTAAGGATGGTGGTCTGTTCTTCCGGCCGGGCGTAGATCTTCAGGTAGTGGTGGTCGCGGCCAGGCAAGCTGCCGTGGGTACGGACATCGACCAGGGGGCTGGTGAGGCGGGGCGCTGGTGGTCTCGCGGTGGTGGCGGTCAACGGGATGACGATTTCGTGGGGATGCCCGCCGATCCAGGCGGCGCCTTCGGGGATGAGATGCAGCAGTGCGGTGGGGTTGCGGGTCAGGTGGTCGCGTAGCAGCGCCCGGTGAGCGGGCTTGTCCAGGTCGAGGCCGAGGGTCTGGTCGCCGATACCAAGCGAGACGGCGGTAGGGCAGCCTGTGGCCTTGAGCCAGGTGGTCAGCGCGCGGTCCCAGTGCTGCCAGCCGGCATGCCGGTCGGGCAGTTCGGCGGCGCTCAGGTGCCACCGCCCGGGGCTCAAGAGGGTCCGGCCGTACCGCAGCGCGGGCAGGAACGGCAAGCCCTTGGCCGCTGGCCCCCACTCCAGCGGTGAGCACGGGGTAGCGAGGGCCACGGGCGCTTCGGCCAGGAAGCGGGCCAGAGGGTGGGCGTGTCGTACGGGCTCGACCGCGTTGACTGCGACCGGCTGCAGCGCCCGTCGGCGAGAGATCGACACCAGGTACAGGCGGTGCGCGTCGGCGGTTACCGCGATGTCGTCCAAGCCGATCGCGGCCTGCGACGGGGCGTGGTACTCGCCGACGGGGATCAGATGCGGCAGCACCTGGGGGGCGCGGTTGACGTCCAGGCTGATGGTGTAGCGGGTGACCGCGGACAGCTGGGCCAGCAACGCGCCGGCGCTGGCTGGGCTGTCGGCGGCGCAGGAGGCCATCCGGTGCCGGTCGGTCTCGCCGAACATGTCTAGGAACCGGCCCGCGGTGGAGAAGGCTTGCGCTGAAGCACGTACGACCGACAGCAGGAAGTCGCCGCCGGCGATGGCTTGGAGGGAGTCGGCGTGGACGCGCACGGTGAGCTCGGCGGTCGGCGGGATCTCGGTCGGCGCCGGGCCGGCCAGCCTGTCCAGGAGGACGTCGTCGAGGTCGACCTCGTGTTCACGGTGCAGGGCGGCACGTTGCGCCAAGGCGAGTAGCCTCCGGTCCCTGTCGGTCAACGCGGGCGAATCATCGGCCGGCTCGCCGGTGAAGCCGTCCGGATAGCCGAGGCCCACCTGGGCATCGATCGCATCCAGGAGCGGGACGAGGGCGTGCAGGCCGTACCGGTTCAAGAAACGCGTATGCCAGTCCCGCCACCGAAGCGATGTCGGCCGGGCGAGGCGGGTCAGCGCGGCAGCGGCGCGGCATGCCTCGGCCGTCACCGTCGTCGGCACCACGAGGTCGCAGTCCAGCCGCAAATCGACACCGACCGCCTGCCCGGGCTGGATCACGGCGGCGGCTCTGCCGAGGTCCCGGCGGCGGGCATCAGCCGTGGCCTCGTCCGGTGCGCGGTCGTGTCGGGCTTTGAGATCGCGAACGCGACGCAGCGGATCAAGTAGCTCGCCTACGTCGCCGCCTTCGGCTGCGGCGGTCTCCAGCTGATCCACGAGATGCGCCAGGGGGTCGGTCTCGGTCGACGGCGGGCGCAGGCTGGTCAACAGCAACCGCTGCGTCACCATTTGGCCGACCAGCCGCTGCGCGCCTTCCTGCGGCGCCCCACATTCGGCCGTCAGCTTGCCGGTGAGGTCGGCCCACCGGATCGGCTCAGCCGCCAGCGCGAGAGCCGTGCGGATCATGTCGGTGGTCTTGATGCGCAGATGCGTGGGCGCACCTGCGGGGTCGGTCGTGGCGGCGCGGTACTCCAGCACCAGCCTCTCACTGCGCTCGACCAGCAGGTTGTTGGCGCGCACCATCACATGCGGGCGCAGCCGCACGTCGGATTCCAGGCCATCGAGGACGGCGGCCAGCCAGGATGCCTGAAGGCGAGCGAAAGGCCGGTGTGCAGTGCCCCAGTGGATGCGGCCGGTGCGGCTCGCGGTGGCGGGGGCAACGCCCGCGAACAACCCGTATGGTGTGGCACGGGTGGTAGTGCGCAGCAGGTAGCGCATGACCGCGAGCACCACCCGGCGGGCGTCAGATTGCGACGGGCCGCCGCTGATGGCGGCGGTGACCCGCTCGGCGAGGTCCGGTGACGCGTGGGCCAAGGCTGCCGCGAACCCCGGAACCGCCAACGTCTCGGCAAGCCACAGGCGCCAACTGGTCGCCGTGTCGCTGCCGGTCAGGTCAGGCCATGCGCCGATCTGGCCCGGGCGAAGTACGGCCGCCCGGAGCATCAAGGCATCGTTCACGCTGCGGTACACACCAGCCTCCCCATGGGCGTGATCATCTGTCTGCGGGTGAGGAGTGCCCGACCCTCGAGAGCAGGTCTCCCCGGGCCGGGCACTCCTGATCCGCTGTCGATGGCTCGCCTTACGGCCTGCCCATCTGGTTTGGGCTGGCCATCAGAGCGAGCCACCAGCGGATGCGGCTGGTCAGCAGCTGGTGCAGGCCGACGCGCAGGTGCTGCCGCAGTTGTCCTCGGTCATCTTGATGATGTGCTCGACGGTGCCGCCGGCCTCGATGAACTCGATGTCGAGATCGAAGTCGTCGAGGGTGCCGCCCTCGACGTCGGGCTGGACCGTGGCGAGCTGGGCCATGACAACCTCCCTGGTTGCAGTGATAGGGGTTCCCCGACGCTCCCCCCGGCGTGGGCCGCTGAGGTGAGCGCCGAAGTCTCTTAGGACCAGGCGACGGCGAGGACGCCGTGTCGCTTGGTGCTGTGCCACCCGGTCAGATCGCTGGTGTCGGCGGTGTTCGGGTGGTAGGTGATGTGGGCAGCGCCGCGCCGGTAGTAGGAGTCCGCCCAGGTGCGGATCATGGCGAGCAGCTCGGCACCGACCTGCTCGGCTTCCGGCCCGTGGGCGATGACACCGGTCTCGTAGCCGCTGACGGTCTGCGGATTCTCCCGCTTGATGCGATAGGCGAAGCTGCCGCCGCGCACCAGCGTCGGGGTGCCGTTGCGTACCGTGCGGTTGACTACGCCCTGATCGACCGCGGCCTGCGCGGCGTGAATCATCGGCAGTTCCGGCCCGCTGGTCAGCAGGTACAGCTCCAGCTCGTCCGGCATGTCGAACGGCGTGCCCGACCAGCTCTCCACGGGCTTGGTGTTGAGCGCCTTGCGCAGCGCCGGCACGTCGAACGTGAGAGTGCTGTTCTGGTCGAGGCGCAGCCCGACGTCGGGGGTGACCGGGATCAGCTGCTCGCTGGCGGCGCCGTCGCCCTGCATCGGCACGAACGAGCCGAGCCGGTAGTTGCTGGCCGTCAGCACCGACCTGCCGGGGGCGCGGTCGAAGGCGACCAGGCGGGTGATCCCGGCGAAGCGCAGCGGCACGACGATCCGGCCGTCCGGGGTGAGCTGATCGAGCCAGGCGGGCGGGATGTCCCACGCCCCGACCGTGACCATGATCCGGTCATACGGCGCGTGCTGTGCCACGCCGTGCTCGGCGTCGGCGAGCACGACGTTGACCTGCTCGTACCCGGCCCGGCGCAGACCCGCGCGGGCACGGTCCACGACGTCGGCATCGATGTCCATGGTCGTCACCGAACCGGTCGGCCCGACGACCTCCGCGATCAGGGCGGCGTTGTAGCCACCCGAGCCGATCTCCAGCACGTTCATGCCCGGCCGTACCTCGGCCAGTTCTAGCTGGATGGCCTGAATGTGCGAGGCCGAGACCACGCTGGTCTGACGCCCCTGAGCGTCAATCTTGGGCACCAGGGTGCTGTTGGTCTGATACACCTTCTCCAGCGGTTCGCCGGGTGCGAACTCGTGCCGGGGCACCGCGTTCATCGCTGCGGCGACGCTGTCGGTGGTGATCAGACCTTCGTCGCGCAGCGTGCCCACCATGGCCTGGCGCAAGGTGGTGGCGTCGTCGACCTGCAATGTCATGGGAATCCTTTCGGGTAGCGGGGGCTGGCGGACTTGGCGTCCCGCTTCGCCCTATGGGTTTGGGCGGCTGGGTTGTTGCAACCTGACCCAGCGAGGCTGGCCCGAGGCCAGAGTCAGCTGCTCGTGGGCCAGGAGATCGTCACCACGCCGTGGGTCTTGTTCATGACCGTGGCGTCGGCGCGAATCTGGGAGCGGTCGCCGCCGGCGGGCCAGTAGGCGAACGTCGGAGGCGTGTGCCGCCCGGCTCGGTCCCACGCCTGGATCTGTTCGATCAACGCGGCGGCGGCCACCTGCCCGTCGCGTCCGTAGGCGCGGGCACCGAACTCCGCCCCGGCGCCCTGCATCGCGTCCCGCAACACGAGGCAGGCGAGCCCGGCTCCGCGTACGACCGCGAACGGCAACCAGCGCTTCCGGGCAGCCAGTGCGCTGCCCTCGTCGGCGGCGAGGCGGCCGAACCCATCCAGGTACCACGCGAGCCACAGGTGCAGGTCGGCGAAGGAGATCCCGTGGCTGACCGTGACGCCAGACCAAAATTCGGCCGCGTCGGCGTCCAGCACCGCCATTGAGCTGAATCAGATCCGGGGGTGCGCCGGAGTCGAACGCGAGCTTGACCTTGCCGCCGGTGGTATCGGCTAGCTCGAGCACCTGGTCGGCGTGGCGGCCGGCGCCCTGCATCGGCACGAACCCGGCCACTTCGGCCGACGTGCTGGCCAGGTGGTCGCCGTCGCGCCGGAACCCGATGGTGCGGGTGACCCCGTTCATAATCAACGGGAGGACGAGCACGCCGTCCGAGGCCAGTTGGTCGAGCCAGGCCGGGGCGATGTCCCACGCCCCGACCGTCACGATGATCGCGTCGAATGGCCCCTCGTCCGGCACGCCGTGCTCGGCGTCGGCGACCAGGACACGGACTCGGCTGCTGTAGCCCGTGGCGTCCAGCGCGGTCGAGGCCAGGTCAATGATCTCGGGGTCGATATCAATGCTGACTACTCGGCCCTCCGGACCGACGACCTCTGCGAGGTAGGCCGCGTTCAATCCGCCCGAGCCGACCTCCAGCACCGTCATGCCAGGTCGCAGCTCGGCCAGTTCCAGCATCCGCGCCTGGATGTACGCCGCGGACACCGACGAGATCGCCATGCCGTCCTGATCGCGCTTGGTCACCACGGAGCTGTCGTAGCCATAGGCGACCTCAGTCGGCGTACCGGCCGGCATGAACCAATGCCGCGGCACCGCTCGGATCGCCGCCTCAACGAGAGCGCTCGTGACCATCCCCTTATCGCGCAGCGTGTCCACCAGCGCGGCGCGGAGCTGGGCGGACTCGCCGATGCTTGTCTCAGCCATCTGGGTTACTCGTACTTCCTTCTCATCGGGTCGGACAGGCACTCCTGCATTCGGGGCACGCCTGGTGCGGCGAATGCAGGAAGACAGGGGGCCGGCGGGAGCGCTGCGCTGGTTCCTGCGATGTCACCGACGCCTAACGACAGGAGTGGTTCGTCGTACCCATCGCCGCCCGAGCCGCTGTAGCACCGCGAGTTGTTCTGGGGAGGGGGCGTGCGGTCACGGCGGACCTCCTATCAGGGCGAGGCGGGCGGTCAGGCGTCCTGGTGCTGGTGGCCGTTGGTGGCGCACTCGCGCCAGATGCGGGACAGGTGCCGGGTCATGTGGGCGGTGGCGGGGTGGCCGGGGTGTTCGCGCCGGTGGGTGGTGATGGTGTCGGCGAGGAGGGTGCGGGCGGCTTGGCAGTGGCCGAGGGCGTACAGGATGAGGGCGGTGGCTGCTTGGACGGCGAGGGTTTGCTGGGCGTGCGGGCCGTCGGATTTGGAGAGGTGGCCGGTGAGTTCCCGGTAGAGGTGGTAGGCGCGCTGATGGTGTCCGCCGCGCGAGTGGGCAGCGGCGAGGACGTGGAGGGCGTGCAAGGCCCGCCGGTGGGCGAGCCCGTGGAGGTGGACTGTGCTGGCACGGGCGTAGGTGGCCCAGGTTATGGCGTCGGCGGGGTGGCCGAGACGGAGTTGCAGTTCGGCTAGGAGGATGGCGGCTTCCGCGTGCACCGCGTCGGCGGGCGCGGTGGCGGGGTCGATGCCGGTGAGGCTGGCGTGCAGGAGTTGCCGGGCGCGCAGCGGGTCGCCGAGGACCAGGGTGCGGGCGGTGGCGACACGCTGTGCGCGTTCGGCCTCGAACCGGCCGGGTTCGAGAACAGGGGTGGCGCGCCAGGTGAGGGTGATGTCGCTGGGGGTGGCACCGACGGTGATGCGGGCGAGGACGCGGTGGGCGTGGACGGCTGCGAGGTGTGGCGGGATCGGGGTGCTGGTCGACGGGATGATCCGAGCGGCGCGCGCCAGGATCGCCCGACCGATGGTGTCGGCGACGGCCACGCTATCCAGGGGCCGGGGTCTGCAACCCTGCTGGCACTGGTAGCCCTGCCCAGAGTCGTGCGACTCGGCGTGAGTCATTGGCTGCTGGCAGAACCTGCAGTGCAGCAGTCCCGGCGGCAGGTACATCTCGCACGAGTCGGCGGCCGGCCTGCATGGCTGGAGCGCGACTGGGGCAGTCGCTTTGGTGACCCATTTCTGGACTAGGCGCGGGTCGAGGTTCATCTGATGGGCGACGGTGGTGACGGCGCCGTATGCCCTGACTCGGCGGGCATCCGTGACGCGCTGGACGACGGCGTCGATCAGGTCTGGAGGGTATCTGCTTGGAAAGGCCATGATTCGCGGAGCCAGTTTCAGGACGGGGGTGGTCAGCTGCCTGTGGATGTCACCGGTGAGGCTGTTAGTGACGGGAGCGATGGGGCTACACATGGAAGCCTTGCCAGCGGTTGTCGACCGGGCGGGCCGGGTTGATCGGCATGGCACTGCTGCCGTGGCGAGCGTTGCGGCGCATCGGCTGCAGGGTCGGGCCGTCCGGCAAGGTGATCGCCGGCCGGGGTGTGTAGCCGTATCGGGCGAGCAGGTGCTCCCCGCCTGAGGGAACAGCGGTCCAGGACGGCAGGTCGATGCGGTCGAGGCGGCTGCGGTGGTGGGCCAGCAGCGCGACGCCACAGCCGCCCCGTTGGGCGTCGGTGCGGACGGCGAGGAACGCCAGTTGGTAGTGCGGTTCGGTGGGCTGTTTCTCGGCAAGGAGCGTGTCCAGCAGGTCGAAGCGGTCGGCGTGTGGTCCGGCGGCGTCGGTGAGCCGGGTCCGGTAGTTGGCCGGTGGTGGGATGGGTCGGTAACGGTGAAAACCCACGGTGGCGGCGGTGAGGTCATGGGTGAGGTGGATGTCGCCGAAGAACATCGCATGTTCTACCCAGATCGCGACGACGTCGGCCAGCACCTGGCACCTCTGCCCTGGGTCGGGCACCAGCCACGCGGCGAGCGGTGTGGGGTGCAGGGCGTCGGCGATCAGCAGGGCGACCAGATCCTTGTCTGCCCAACGGGCGGCGCGAATGTGCACCAGGCTCTCCATCGGATTAGATGTCCTTGTGGTCTCGCTTCACCGGTACGTTGCGGTGGCGAGGTCACCGACGGCGGCGTCGAGGGCGGCGGTGATGTCCCGCACCGACCGGTGGTGCTGGCCGGCGATGGCCTTCAGGTGCGCCGTCACGGTCGTACTGTCGTCGTTGAGGTAGAGGTGGCCGGTGAGGCCGAGGGTGGCGACGAGTCCGGCGAGTGCGGCGGTGTGGTTGTCGGGCTGCTCACGGCCTTGAGCGACGTACCGCAGGCGTGCGCGGGCGACGACCGCCCACTTGGTGTCGGTGGCGAGGTAGGTGTCGGTGCGGGCAAGGCCGCCGAGGCGCCGGCGAGTGACCTGCCGGAGGATCCCGGCGGCGACGAGTCCGGCGCGGGTGCGCTCGTATAGGTCGTCGGCGAAGCCGCGCAGGAACGCCTTCACCGGTGGTGCTGTACGCCCATAGCGGATGAAGCCGATGGCACTGTCCCCGATCAGGTCTCCGAGCGGTTGATCGGTGTGCAGGCGCAGCCACCGGTCTCCGGACAAACGGTCGTTGTTCGGGTCGAGGACGATCCGCCCGGCGAGAAACAGGTCGACCAGGACCGCGCCGGCCAGCCCCAACGCCAAGGCTTGGCGGTGGATGTGCGGGTGGCCGGCGTCGTCGTCATGGCCGAGCAGGAACAACTCGTCGCGCAGCGGCAGCCGAGCAAAACTCATCGGCCCGCCCCTTCCGTGGTCTGGACGCAGACTGCCGCAGGCTGGTGCGCAACCTGGGCGGACGCCCACTTGCCGCCGCCGGTGGGTCCCGCGGATCCGATGAACATCAGTACCCAGCTGGCACTGGGCAGGGATGGTTCCCTGCGGATAGCGAGCCGAGGAGGTTCACTCACGAGCTGCTGCTCCTTTCATCCCGACCCCGGCGAGGAAGCCGGTGAGGAAGGGGCTGGCTGACGCGTGTCCCCTCTCGATCTGGTCCTCGGGATCAGGGCGCCACCGAGCAACAGGGACGAGCGCTGCGTTGCTCGCCGACTTCGCTGCTGGCCCGTCGGCAGGGACCGTGGCGAAGTCGCCGAACAGCGCCTCGACCTCTGCGGGGGCGCGCAGTTGAAGTGGGGTAGGCGTGCGCTGATACAGCCTCTGCACCTCATCGGTCTGGCTTGTGGCCGTGCCGGAGGTCGCGTGGGAGATGACGAGGGCGCTGCCAGGGGGCATCGCGGCGCGGAACGGTTCCACGATGGCGTTGACGTCGCCGGGGATGAAGTGCAGGACCGAGACGAAGAGGACGGCGACGGGACGGGTGAGGTCGATCAGCCGCTGCGTGGTGGAATTTTTGAGGATGAAATCCGGAAAGCAGATGTCGGCCTGGATGACATCGACCCGCGGGTTGTTATTCAGCAGGACCCTGGCGTGCGCCACGGCTACCGGCTCGACATCGACGTAGAGAACCCGCGCATTGATGTCGATGTGGCGGGTGATGTCGTGGACGTTGCCCACGGTCGGTATCCCCGAGCCGAGGTCGAGGAACTGGTGTATGCCCTGCTGGAGTGCGTAGCGGACGGCGCGGCGCAGGAACGCGCGGTTTGCGCGGGCCGCGTCGGCGACATGGGGTGCGACGGCGAGTACGGCATCGGCGGCGTGACGGTCCGCGGCGAAGTTGTGGCTGCCACCGAGGAAGTAGTCGTACATCCGTGCGGCATTCGGACGAGTCAGGTCGACCTCGGCGGGTGCCCAGCTCATCGCCTCAGTTCCCATGGTCTTTCCCCGGTTGCTCGCTTGGGGCCTCGGCGATGCGGCGCAGCCGCTGGTGCACTCCCTCATAGGGGTTCACGCCTGCCAAGATCGCCTTGTTGACGGCGGCGTGCATGGTGTAGAGCGGGTCGCAGACGTTGCCAGGTGCGGCTCGGCCGGCCTGCGAGACGACCTGGTAAGCGTCAAGTAGCTCCAGGCCGGTCAGTTGTGCGGTCCAGGTAACCAGGTCGTGCTGGCTGATGCGGTAGGCGTCTTCAAGCGGACGGGCGGCGCCGATCGAGATGATCCGGTGGTCGGTCTCGATGCGTGGCCATGGTGTAGCCACGCCCTTGATCAGGTCGACAGCGACGGTGACGTTCATGGCTGTCTCCACCGCGACGCCGCACACCTCGCCCTGGCCCTGGCGGGCATGGCCATCGCCTATGGCGAACAGCGCGCCGGGGACGTTGACGCCCAGGTAAACGGTGGTGCCGGGGCGGATCTCCGGAGTGTCGAGGTTCCCGCCGTGCGCATCAGGCACGATCGTGGAGCGTGCTTCCCCGCCGGCCGGGGCCAGTCCCACGGTGCCGAGCATCGGCTCCAAGGGCATGACGATCGCATGGCCGGAGCGGCGGGCGTGGAAGGTCACGGTGCCTGCCGCGGTGTCGATGGTGTAGCGCCACACCCGCTCCTCGAGCGGTGGGTGCAGCATCGGCGTGGTGTGGGTGGCGGTCAACGCACCGAAATGCGGAAAGGTGGCTGACATGCCCCAGTCGCGGGCCGGGGCGATGGCCGCGAAGTGCAGCGCGAGAGTGTCGCCAGGTTCTGCGCCGAGCACGTGGAAGGGGCCGGTGACGGGATTAAATGCTTGGCACACCTTCGACGGCAGGTCGTCCACAGCGCGCACGACCCCGCCGAAGCAATCCTCGGTGCTGGTGACAAGCAGGCTGCCCGGCTTTATCTCGGCGACCGCCGGGTGGGCGCCGAAGGTGTAACGCAGCTCGTCTTCGGTTGGCTGGTAGGTGACCGAGCTGGTCATGCCCCCTCCCGTCCGTTGGCAAGTCCGGACAGCTCGGGGCGGCGTCCGGCGGCGTACAGACCTGCCAGGACCAGGAGGCCGAGGGTGAGCCAGACGAAGCCGAGGCGTTGGGCGGCCACGTTGGCGTTGACAACGACGTAGGCGAGGATGGCGAATCCGATTCCCGGAAGCATCAGGTGCGCGATCAGGTTGCGGCTGCGTTGGCGGACCAGGTAGTGCCAGATGACGGCGAGGTGCAGCACGAGGAACGCGGTCATCGCGCCGAAGTTGATCAGGCTGGACAGCAGCGCGATGCCATCGGTTCGCCAGTTCATGTAGAGGCCGATCGCCAGCGACACCAGCGCAGTGAGGGTGATGGCGTGAGTGGGCACGCTGTGGCGCACTGACACCTTGGCCAGGAACTTCGGCAGCTGCCGGTCGCGGGCCATGGCGTACAGCAGCCGCGAGGTGGCCACCTGCGCGACGAGGGAGTTCGCCACGCCCCAGGCGACGGCCGTGGCGACCGCGCACAGGGTGGCCAGCCAGGGACCACCGGCGAGCCGGGCGGCGTCGTAGAACGCGGTGCCTTCCGGATCGCCATTGACGAGGAGGCCATCCGGGTTGGGCAGCAGCAGCGCGGCCATCCAGGTCTGGGCGATGAACAGCAAGCCAGCCACACCCAACGCCGCGGCCATGGCCCGGCCGATCTGCCCCGCGCCGCCCTTATTCTCCTCGGCCAGCATCGAGATGCCGTCGAAGCCGAGGAAGCTGAGCACGGCGATCGACACCGCGCCGAACACCAGCGCCCAGGTGAACGTGTCGGGGTTGTAGAGCGGCGTCCAGGAGAAGCCCTGTCCCTTGCCGTGCGCGAGGGCGCGGCCCGCAGTTGCAAGGAAGATCACCAGGACGATGACCTCGCCGACGAGCATCACTCGGGTGATCAGTGCGGTCATCCGGATTCCCCGGTAGTTGACCAGGGTGTTCACCAGCACGAAGCCGACCAGCCAGACCCACACTGGAACCGCCGGAACGGTGGAGTGCATCGCCACCGCCGCGATCAGGTACAGCAGGCTCGGCACCAGCACGTAGTCCAGCAGGATCGCCCAGCCAGCGAGGAACCCGACCGGTGCGCCGATCCCTCGCCCGGCGTAGTTGTACACGCTCCCGGCAAGTGGAAACGCCTTGACCATCTGGGCGTATGAGGCGGCAGTGAACACCAGCGCCGCCATGCCGATGACGTACGCCAGCGCGACCATCCCGCCGGCGCCGGAGTAGACGGATCCGAAGATGCCCATAGGCGCGATCGGCACCATGAACACCAGCCCGTAGAAGAGCAGGTCGGCGAAGCCGAGTGAGCGGCGCAGCTCCGGTCGGTATCCGAACCGCGAGGAGTCGGGCGACGCCTGCGCCAAGCCGATCTCCGGCGGAGGCGCTGTCTGCCTAGTGTGCATGCTGTTCCATTCCTTCCTGTCGGTCAGCGACGCCAGCTCACTTCCGCCAGTGCTCGAGCTGGCCAACGGCGGCAGCGGCTTCGAAGGCAGACGCATCGCCGGGAGCTGCTGAAACGGTTGCTAGAGGGGCCAGATCATGGACAAGTCCTGGGCACGGCCGCCGAGGAGTACGGGCGACAGACAAGCGGCGGATGATGGGCCGAGTTCCTCGGGCGCGGCGTCCGCCACCAAATTCGGTGCCGGCGCCGCCGGCTCCAGAACGAGCTGTTCGACGTCCTCGGCATCCACGGCCGCCCAGCTGGCAACCGCAGGGCCCCCGGGTAGTCCCGCTGACCGAGCACCCCGAACGGGCTGCAGCGACGTGCCGCAACCGCGCCAGCGCGGCAGACCCTCGAGGGTGAAGACCCCCGAGACAGTCGATCCGGGCTGCGCCAGCCACTCACTACCGCGGCCGGAAGCGGCACAGCGAGCGCGGTCACGCACGCTGTCGCTTCGCACGTCGACGACCACGAGGACACCTCCACCATCACCGCTGCTCGCAAACGCGAGGGCTGCCACAGCAGTGGAGGTAACGCGAAGTCGCAGCGCCCATCCATCGCCGTGGTTGTCTGTGCGACCAGCCTGCGGGTTCGGCCTGTCCCATGACGATGCGTGGACGTTCTAGTGTTGTCCTAGTTTCAGCTCGTCTGCGCCTGCCGTCGTCTACTACGCTGCCGACTGCGACAATGACGCTGAGTGCATAGCCTGGGGGATATCCCGTGGAGACGGTACGGCGGTGGACCGGCCGCGAGGCGAGAGCACTACGCCTGGCCCTGCGCATGAGCGTGCGCGGCTTCGCCGAGCACTTGGGCGTCAATCCAGCGGCCGTCTCCAACTGGGAAAAGCGCGGTGCCGCGACCCGCATGCGCTATGAGACCCAGCAGATGCTCGATGTCGATCTGGCGCGGTCGCCGATCGAGGTCAAGCAGCGGTTCGCCCAGACCCTTAAAGCATCAGCGGCCGCAGGTTCGAGCGGCTCGCCCCCGCCTGCCGACAGCCCAGGGCCTGCAATACGAGATCTCGGCGCCCGTTCCAGGGAACGGACGGCTGCGATCCTCGCGGCGCTCGGTGGCCAGCAGCCCGACGACCTCGTGTACACGCCTTCGGCCGACGTCCAGCGGCAGGTTGCGGACTTCCTCGCCTCGACGGCGCGCGTCTACCTGGTCGCTGGCCCTCCGGGCTGCGGCAAGACCAGCTTCACGCGCCATCTGGCGTCTCAGGCTCCTGGGGTGGATGTTCAGCTGCTGACTGCGGACTCGTGGACCGAGGACATCGACCTGGCACGGGAGATCCTCCGCTACGGCTCCCTGCCGGCCGGCGAGGATCCGCTGCTGACCCTAGAGGATGAGAGCCGGAGCCTGTCCAGGCCGCTGCTCGTCGTCATCGACAGTCCGCAGTCCCGCGCCGTGGTGGACAAGGTCTGCCGCCAGCTCGACGGCACGCTGCGGCAGGTGCTCTCGGGCAACCTGAGGTTCCTCCTCGTTCTACGCACACCGCCGGACGTCGAGCTCGCGCCCTACCCCGTCCTGGCCGCAGCGGTCATGCCCGGCCAGGATCATGGTGCCGGCCCGTCGCTGCGGCTGGACCGCTGGGACGCCGGCACGGCCCGCGACGTGTGGAACGCGCAGCGGGATGCAAGCGAGCCCCCGTTCGACGCCCTGCCCGCGAAGATTCGTAACTTGGCTCGCCTGCCGCTGTACATGAGCCTCATCCGGGCCGCGAAGTCGACCGAGCCGCTCGGGCAAGCCAACGCCTACCGGCTCGTGGAATTCTGCGTCGCCTCGATCTTGAAGGCGGCGGGCCTGGACGTCGAACGTGCGACGGCGGATCTGACATCACTCGCGCGACGGCAGCTCGCCTCCGCATGGCCGCACCACCTCCTTCCCGCAATCCAAGGCGACCCGCCAGGGAACGTCGGTGACCTCACCGTGTCCTCGGTCGCAAGGCTCGTGCGGTCCGGCCCGTTCGGCGGCTTGATGTTCCATCACGACGTCATTCGTGAGTACCTCTTCGCACGGTGGCTCGCCCAGCTCATCGAGTCCCATGGACGCTCGACCGTCACCATCGAGCTGCTCAACGACCTGGCCGCTCGCACGAGCACGTCGGCCGACCTGCGAGGCGTCCTGGAATTCCTCTTGCAGGGCTTGGATGCGACCTCACCGGAGCTGCTGGCCGCCGTCGCGCAGTCACCGTCGGTCAGCATCACCGAAACGCTGCCACTGATGCTCGACCTCACCAGCGATGCCCCCGCCTTCGCCACGGCCGAGGTGCTGCGCGTGTGCGCCTCCCGGTGCCTGCACGACAACGGCCTTCCCCTCGCCAGAGCCCTCCTGCACACCAGCGCAGCCGCCTCGGCGCTCGGTGCGGAGTACCCCCGGTGGATGCTGCGGGTGCTGCGCCGCTTCGGCCCGGCAGTATGGTCCGACATCGTGGCGTGCGTGGAGACGCGGCTGCCCATCGCGGCCATCCACGACTTCGTCCGGCTCGCGCAACTCGACACCGTGGAAGACGCGGTGTTCATCGCCCGACACTTCTACGTCTTCCTCGCCACCGACGACGGCAGTTCCCAAGAACTGAAGGCACTGCTGGCCCACCCAGACTGGCGAGCCCGGGCCGCCCTCGCCGAGGGCATCCGAGCGGGCCGCGCTATCCCACACCACACGATGGCCTCGATCATGGAAGCGTTGACCGCGGACCGCGACTACAAGGTCCGCGCCGCCGTCGCCGAAGCCGTCGGTCGCTCGACGGCACCCGGCGTCGAACACCTACTTGCCACTCTCCTCGACGACCGGAACTGGCACGTCCGCGAGCGCCTCCTCCAAGGGCTTGCCGCCCGAGTCGGACACGACGACTCGGCCGCCGACCTGGTCATCAGGGCCCAGGGAGCATGGCGAAACGGTCCGCGTAATGTCCGAGTTGCCGCGCAGCGGCTCCTACTCAAATCCGGCAGGCAACCGACCCAGGACGAGGACTCATCTCGCAGCGCCCTGTTCGGCCTGCTACGAGAAATCCGCACCGGCGCCCTACGGCTACCCACGAACGTCCAATCCGCCCTGATCAGCCAGGGTGTCGCCTCGGCGGACTGGCTCGTTCGCACCGAAGCCGACCTGCTCGCCTCGAACGGCACGGCCACGAGCACAGCAACAGGCATCAGCAAGGAAGCCTTCCGCCGTCTCCGAGACAGACGCGCACTTCAAGTCGCGCTCGATGTCCGTGACGTCGACCACGCCATCGCCGTCGCACAGGCTGCCGCTACCGCTGGTGTGCAATTCATCGAGATCGGCGACCCGCTCATCAAGAGCGTCGGAATTCAAGCCATCAGCGCCATCAAGCAGCGAACCCCTGGCGCATGGATCGTCGCCGAGATGATGTCCGCAGACTGGGGACGCGATCAGGTGGTCCTCGCGACCGAGGCCGGAGCTGATGTCGTGCTGCTCATCGGACCCGCCAGCACTGCCAGCGTGTCCGCAGCCGTCGAAGCGAGCAAGCGCCTCGCGGTCCCCATCGTCATCGACGTGCCCGAAGGCCGGCTGATCCAACGCTGGGTCCAGGACATGGAACGCGTGGGAGTCGACGGCTTCGCCATCACCACAAACATCGACCTGGGCGTAGCCGGTTTCCACCCTCTCGACCAGGCGCAACTCATCAGGTCGTGGACCAAGCTGCCGGTCGCGGTCTCCGGAGGCTTCGAACCCACAGATGTCGAAGCCAGCAGACGACGCTCGTGGGACATCCTCGTCGTCGGTCGCGGAGTCACTGACTCCCTGGATCCCGCCGTTGCCGCGCGGGACCTCGCCGCATCGATCGAACTCACCGAAGGAAACCGCTCATGATCATCACCCCACTCACGGTCGACCGTATCCCCGACCTCGAGAAACTGCTGGCACTGGGAGAGCCGTACATCAGGCTTCGTGGTTCATCGGACTACTGGCTGTACGCCACGCTGTTCGCCAATACCTGCCCACTCGCCATCATCGATGGAGAGGTCGTCGGCAGCGTGATCGCCTTCCGAAGCCAGGTCGACCCGTCAGAGATCTACCTGCAGGACGTGATGACGCACCCGAGTCACCGCCGGACAGGAATCACGCGGGCGCTCGTAGAAGAAGTTGACCGCCAAGGCACTCTCTGGGGATGCCGGCGCCTCTTCCTCACATCAGAACCGGAGAACCACGCCGCGCACGGAGCGTGGCTCGCCATGGGCTTCAGCAACGTTCCCGGCGACACGACTGAGCAAGGCGTATCTGTGATCTACGACTACAAGGGGCCGGGGAAGCACCGCGCCGTCTATGAGCGATGGATCGGTGCCTAGCATCAAGTGGCGCGGGCAGGAGGTCGCCGTCGAGATATGTGCACGGCGAGGTAGATCTCGACGACGGTGTGATGTCAGTCGGCGACGGGTCGTACCGGCGAGATCTTCGGCTCGCGCGCAGCCGTGCTCGCTGCGCCGAGACGTGTTCTCCAGCGCCCCGCATGTCGCGCTGTTCTCCTCAACGCGGACAGCTTCCCCTGCCCGTCGAACTCGGGCTGGCGGTCGCACAGCGGCTGCGCCCGCCCCGGTTGGGCGGGCGTAGGTTAAGCGGCGTGTGGTGGAACAGCGGGCTGGTGGTGCAGGCGCAGGAGGCGGGCGCACCATGTCCGCGCGCCGACCTTCCTCGTGCCCGATCCGTGCCGGTAGCCGCTGCGCGATAGCAGCCGTTGAATGAGCTCGGAGGCGCCCAGAACATAGCAGGGCAACGACTACCCGAGGTGTCTTGCATCAGGCGCACTTCCCCGGAGTTGCCGACCCTGGTGATCGTCCGCGGCAACTCGGGCCGCGCCAATCCGGTCGCTCCCACGTTCATGCCCGAACCGGTGCCCCCACTGCGCTGCGAAAGCCTAATGAGCGCCAGTGCGGCACCGGAGCTCTGAGGCGCAGGGGCTACCACTGCCGCCGCCCTACGAACACCGGCCCTTCGACCTCACCGTGACCGACGGCGAACCCTCGCCCGTCGGGTGGACCGTTCGCGATGCACCTCTGGGTCGGCGCACCGAGCCGAGCGACATTGTGGCAGCGCTTCCAGCCCATACTCGGCGACAGCAGGCAGGGTAGGCAGCTCGACGAACGGGTCTCCGCCCTCGGCGCCAGCCCTAGCCTCGGTCTTTCACTAACTGTTGATCAAGGCCGCGTGGCGGGTTGTTGATCTTGATCAGTCGGTCGATCGACGTCAGGGCGTGGTGGTAGCCCGACGCGGGGTCGGGTTCCTCCAGAAGCTGTCCGT
>NZ_LEKG01000155.1:0-19413 GCF_001029515.1 Micromonospora sp. RV43
CCCTCGATCCACACCACCTCCCCGAAGTGGTGCCATCCCGCCCCATGATCAACACCAGGTCGGGGAAGTGGGGGCATCAGACCATCGCCGATGCAGCCACCTCCCCGACCTGGTGTCGATCATGAGCGGCGGTGAGCCGGTCACGCCAAGGGAAGGCGGGAAGGGGGGTCACTGCCGAGGGGCGAGGTCGAGGAGGAAGGTCGGGTAGTCCGGCTCCGGTCCAGGATGCGGGCGGGACAGCGCGGCGGCGACCGAGTTTCGCGCCATCTGCGGCCACCCTGACGATCGGGGCCGAACCGACGCAAGCTGGTAAAAGCGCAGGTCAGAGCCATTCTGGCCACCCGAAGACGTGCGGCCGGAGCGGCAGCGAAGCACGTCGAAGGAGAGCCTCATGGCCGCACCCGTCGTCCGTTCCGTCACCGCCGACCAGACCGTCCTGCTGCCCGGGCAGTCGACCACCGTCCGGGTCGACGCCTATCACCCCGACTCCCGGCTGCTGACGCTAGCCGGCCGGGTCAGCGACCCCACCGGCGTCACCTGGGACAGCCCGGTCCGGGTGGACCTGAGCGTCCCGCTGACCATCCAGCTCGCCGGCGCCTCGCCGGGGGTGACCGTCACACCGAGCGGCGCCGAACCGGGCCGCTTCACAGTCACCGTGCTGGCCGGCCGGGGCACGGTGACGCTGACCGCGACGGCGCGTGACGGCGCCGGCCGCACCGGCACGGGCACCACCACGCTGACCGTGCCGCTGCTGGTCGGGATGAGCGCCGAGAAGGGCGCCCGGACCCAGCGCGCGGTGGCCGACTATCCGGGCATCCGCTACATGCGCGACTTCGGCACGGACGGCCCGGACGCGGACGCGCTGCCGGAACTGCCCCCGCTGAACGCCGGCAAGTTCGCCGACGCGCCCTCGGCCGTCATGCACGTCAGCTGGAAGGACGACGTCGAGCAGCTGGCCGGCTGGCTCGACGGCGTGAACCGCCCGATCTATCTGACCTGGTACCACGAGCCGATGGGCGACGTGGCCCCGGCCACGTACCGGGCGACGGCGAGCCGGGTGACGCAGATCCTGGCGGCGCACCGCAACCGGCGGTGGGTGCTCGGGCACGGCCCGATCGTGACCCGTTACTGGCTGGACGAGGGGCGTGGCAACCCGGCCGACTGGGGTTACCCGGGCATGACCCACTACGGCGTGGACTGCTACTCCCGGGACACCGCCGCGTACTGGCCCGCCTCCCGGATGTTCGGCGTGGCCTTCGGCAAGGTGCGCGCCGCGTACCCGGGTATCCGGCTGCTGGTGCCCGAGTACGGGCTGAGCCGTACCGCCGCGGACACCACCGGCGCGGGCCGGGCACGGACGATCCGCGAGCACGTCACGTGGCTGCGGCAGCAGACCGACGTCGACGCGATCGCGTACTGGAACAACTGGGCCGAGTTCGAGCTGGGCGACCCGCCGCCCGAGGCCACGGCCTGGCGCGATCTCCAGGTGGGCGGGGCATAGACTGGGTCCATGAGGCGGAGTCGGTGACCAGCGGGGGCGTGACGTACCCGGGCTACACTCATGGCTGCCTCGCCTACGACGATCCGGCCACGCTGCGCGCGCTGGCGGTCGAGCAGGTAAGCGCCGGTCTCGCCGCCGGTGAGCAGGTATGGGTGGTCTGTCCGGAGGATCGCGCCACAGTCACCGGCTGGCTGGCCTCGGTCCCCGGGGTCGACGCCGCGCGCCGGCGGGACGCGCTACGGCTGGTTCCCGTCGGCGAGGCGTACCGGCACGACGAGATCGTCGACCCCGACCGGCAGGTCCGGGCGTACGTGCGGGCCACCACCGAGGCGCTGACCGCCGGGCACACCGGCCTGCGGGTGCTGGCCGAGGCGACGAGCCTGGTCCGCACCCCCGCCCAGCGGGACGCGTTCGCCCGCTACGAGCACCGGATCGACCACTGGATGCGGCACCGGCCGATGTCGGCGGTCTGTGCCTACGACCGCCGGCGGCTGGACGACGCGGCGATCGCCGAGCTGGCCTGCCTGCACTCGGTGACGAACGCGGACGTGCTGTTCCGGCTGCACGCCGGCGACGGCGACTCGGTGGTGGCGCTGGCCGGCGAGCTGGACCCGTCCAACCACCGGGACTTCGCCGCCGCGCTGGAGCGGGCCGACCCGCGGCCGGTGGCGGGCCGGGTCGTGTTCGACGCCGCCGAGCTGCGTTTCGTCGACCACCGCAGCCTGCTGCACCTGCGCGACCACGCCCGCCGGCACGACGCCGTCGCGGTGCTGCGCACCCCGAGCCGCGCCCCGGCCCGGCTCGTCGACCTGCTCGGCCTGTCGGAGGTACGGGTGGAGGTCGTCCGATGAGGAGCGGCGCGGCCTTCGGCCATGTGGGCTACTTCCACGAGGCGTTCGTCTACGACTCCGAGGAGGAGCTGCTGGCGGTGGCGCTGCCGTTCCTGCTGGACGGGATCGCGGCCGGCGAGCCGACGGCGGTGAACCTGGACGAGCGCAACGCCGAGCTGGTGCGCCGGGCGCTGCCCACCGGCGCCGAGGTCACGTTCCTGCCGGTCGGTGACGTCTACGCCCGGCCCAGCGTCGCGCTGCGTTCCTACCGGGAGCTGCTCGCGTCGTACGTGGCGGCGGGGGCGGCGCAGATCCGGATGGTCGGCGGGCTGCCGCCGGTGCTGCTCGGCGCGACCTGGGACTGGTGGGCGCGCTACGAGTCGGCGATCAACCACGCCTACGACGACTTCCCGCTGTGGGGCATCTGCGCCTACGACCGGCGGGGCACGCCCGCGCACGTGCTCGCCGACGTGGCGCGTACCCACCCGCTGGTGGCACGGACGGACGGCGGGCACGAGACGGCCGGTCTCTACACCGACCCGACGAGTTACCTGACCGAGTTCCGTCCGGCACCGGCGGACCCGGTGCAGCGGACCGCGCCGCTGGTCGAGCTGGTCGACCCGACGCCGGCCCGCGCCCGCGCGGAGGTGCGCGCCGCCGACCGTGGCCTGCTGCCGCCCGACGGCCTGGACGGCCTGGTGATCGCGGTCAGCGAGGTGGTGAGCAATGCGCTGCGCCACGGTGAGCCGCCGGTGTGCCTGCGGTTGTGGCGCGCGCCGGACCGGATCGTGGTGACCGTCCACGATCGGGGGACCGGCCCGAAGGACCCGTTCGCCGGGCTACTGCCGGCGGGCGACGGTTCCGACGGTGGTCTGGGCCTGTGGATCAGCCACCAGAGTTGCGACCACGTGACGTACCACAGGGACGCGACCGGCTTCACCATCCGCCTGACGGCGGGGAACCCGCACTTCCCGGTCTGACCGTGCCGCCGGTCGGCGGGCAGGAGGGCGGGGCGGGGCGAGCCTCGCGCGCGGACGCGGTACCGTAGCGCCTCATCGTGCCCTGCGGGGCGGTCATCCGCCGGCCTGGCGCTGGCGAACCGACGGAGGATGGCGAATGTCCAACGGTGCCGAGCCGTTCGCACCCCACGACGACCTGTCCGGGCGGCCCCGGTTCGATCCCGCGTTGCGCGGCTACGACAAACGTCAGGTGGACCGGTACGTCGAGCAGATCGACGCCGAGGTGAGCGCGCTGACCGCCGCGCGGGACCGGGCGTACGCGCAGGTGCGCGACCTGACCGCGCAGGTGCAGCGGGTGCAGGCCGAGGCGGTGGAGCTGCGCGACCGTCCGACGGCTGTGGACCGGGCGTCCTTCCGCGACCTCGGCCCGATGGTCGACCAGATCCTGGACCTGGCCGAGAAGCAGGCCGGCCAGATCACCGACGTGGCCACCCGGCGCGCGGAGGAGGTCCAGGGGCAGGCGGAGAAGCTGCTCGCCGCGGCGCAGGAGCAGGCCGCCCGGGAGCGGCGTGAGCTGGACGAGGAGCTGTCCGCCCGCCGGGCCGAGCAGGAGCGGGTGGACGAGGAGCGGCGGGCTGCCGCGCAGGCGGAGCTGACCGCGGTGCGGGAGCTGGCGGAGAAGCTGCGCGTCGAGGGTCAGGCCGCGCACGACCGGGCCCAGCAGGAGGCGAAGCGGATCACCGAGCAGAGCGTGCAGCAGGTCGAGCAGGCGCGCTCGGCGTCCGAGGCGCTGGTGAAGGCCGCGCGGACGCAGATCCAGCAGGAGGTCCAGGCCAACCGCAGCAAGGCCCAGCAGGAGCTGGCCCAGTGGCAGGCCACGATGGCCAAGGAACTGGACGAGCGGCGGGCCGCCGCCGAGCAGGAGCTGGCCGACCGGGCCGCCGCCGCGGAGAAGGACATCGCCTCGCTGGTCGCCGAGGCGCAGCAGTACGCCACCGAGGTCCGGGAGCGGGCCGACGAGGAGACGGCGGCGCACCAGGAGCAGCTCGCCGGCGTGCAGCGGGAGATCCAGCAGCGGCAGGAGACGCTGACCGGGCTCAAGGCGGAGCTGGAGAGCGTCTCCCGGCAGCTGGAGGACACCCGCCGGGAGATCGCCACCATCGAGCGGACCGGCGCGGAGGTGGAGGAGCGGCTGGTCGGCGTACGCCGGGAGCTGGCCGCGGAGACCAAGCGGCTGGACGAGGCGCGGCGCGCCGCGGACCTGGCCGAGCAGCACGCCAAGGAGACCCGGGCCCGGGTGCAGCGGGAGGCCAAGCGGGTCGCCGACCTGGCCGCGGCGGCGGTCATGGCGGCCGCCGCGGGCGGCGGGGAGACAGCCGAGTACCCGCAGGTGGCGGCGCGCCCGCCGATCACCGTGCCGGCCGAGGTGACGCCCCGGGCGGTGGACGCTCGGATCGAGCCGGACGCGATCGAGCCGGACCGGTCGGAGCCGCCGGTCGTGGAGCCGTTCGTCGAGCGGCTGGACGGGCCGAGCTTCGACGCGTTCGCGGTCCGCACGCCGGCTCCGCGCGGTGTGCCCGAGGCGGAGACCACGGGTACTGACAACGGCGTACCGGCCACCGCCTGAGACTTCGGCGCCGCCGGTCCGGGCCGGGCCGGCGGCGCCGCATCTTGCCCATCGACCTTGCTATATGCAAATATTTGGATCGATCTGCTGGTGCATCTCGATCTTTATTCGGGGGTTGACGGGTATGCGGAAGATTTCCTCGATCGGTGCCGCCGTCGTCCTGACCGTCGCCTCGGCGGGCGCCGTGGTGGCCGGTACGGCCGGACCGGCGAGCGCCGGGTGCAGCCACTCGCACTCCAACGTGGACAGCAAGTTCGGCCAGCTGTTCAACGCCACGAACGTCAACATCCGCACCGGCCCGCACACCACCTGCGCCTCCCTGGGCTACGGGCAGCTCAGTCACACGGTCGACTTCCACTGCTTCGCCAGCGGTGACCGGGTCACCGCGAACGGCAAGACCACCTACACGTGGACGTACCTGCGGGACGTCACCACAGGTGTCTCCGGCTGGGTCGCCGACGCGCTGCTGGACAACCTCGGCGGCAACGTCGCCTGCTGAGCGGGACCACCCGGCACGCCCACGCCGGGCAGAATGACAGGGCATGACCGGCCTGCACCCGCCCGTCGAGCCGTACGCCACCCACCGGATCCCGGTCGGTGACGGCCACGTCCTGCACGTGGAGGAGGTCGGGCGGCCGGACGGCGTACCCGTGGTGTTCCTGCACGGTGGGCCCGGCGGCGGCCTGGTGCCGGTGGCCCGCCGGTTCTTCGACCCCGACCGTCACCGGGCCGTGCTGTTCGACCAGCGCGGCGCCGGTCGCAGCACCCCGCACGGCGAGGTGCGCGCCAACACCACCTGGCGTCTGGTGGCCGATCTGGAGACCATCCGGCAGCGGCTGGGCATCGACTCGTGGCTGGTGTTCGGCGGGTCGTGGGGCACCACGCTCGGCCTGGCGTACGCGCAGGCGCACCCGGATCGGGTGACCGGGCTGGTCCTGCGCGGCGTGCTGCTGCTGCGGCGCAGCGAGCGGGACTGGTTCTACCAGGGCGGGCTGCGCCACCTCCAGCCCGAGGAGTGGGAGCGGTTCGTGGCGCCGATCCCGCCCGGCGAACGCGACGACGTGCTGGCCGCGTACCACAGGCGGTTGCACGGCCCGGACGAGGCGCGGGCCCGGGAGTACGCGCGGGCCTGGGGGCGGTGGGAGGCGGTCAACTCGTCGCTGCGGCCCGACCCGGAGCTGCTCGCCCACTTCACCGCCGACGACCAGGCGCTGCCCGTGGCCCGGATCCTGTCGCACTACGCGGTGCACGGCGGCTTCCTCGCCGAGGGCCAGTTGCTCGACGGCGTGGACCGGATCCGGCACCTGCCCGCCGTGATCGTCAACGGCCGCTACGACCTGTGCTGCCCGCCGGTGTCCGCGTACGACCTGGCCCGCCGGTGGCCGGAGGCGACGCTGCGGATCGTGCCGGACGCCGGGCACTCCGCCGCCGAGCCGGGTGTGACCCGGGAGGTGCTGCGCGCGCTCGACGAGGTGACCGCGAGGGTCGGCTGACCGGGCCGGTCGGACCCCCGACAGCCCGGCGGGCGAGCCTGGTCATCCGGGGGCGCCGCTGGCAAGATCGGCCGGGTGACGGGTGCGCTGTACGCGGTCAGTGACCTCCACGTGTCGTACGCGGAGAACCGCGCCGTGGTGGACGGCCTGCGGCCGGAGACGGCGGACGACTGGCTGATCGTGGCCGGTGACGTCGGCGAGGTCTTCGCCGACGTGGAGCGGACGCTGCGGCTGCTGCGCGACCGGTTCGCGCGGGTGGTGTGGGCGCCCGGCAACCACGAGCTGTGGACCCACCCCAACGACCCGGTGACGCTGCGCGGGGTGGCCCGTTACGACGCGCTGGTCGCGATGTGCCGCGAGCTGGGCGTGCTGACCCCGGAGGACGACTACCCGGTGTGGCGGGGCGAAGGCGGGCCGGTCACCGTGGCGCCGCTGTTCCTGCTCTACGACTACTCGTTCCGCGCTCCCGGCACCACCACCAAGGAGGAGTCGCTGCGCGCGGCGTACGACGCCGGTGTGGTGTGCACCGACGAGATGATGCTGCACCCCGACCCGTACCCGGACCGGGAGTCCTGGTGCGCGGCGCGGCTGGAGGTGACGCGTCGGCGGCTGGAGGCCACCGACCCGGCGCTGCCGACAGTGCTGGTCACCCACTGGCCGCTGGTGCGGCAGCCCACCGAGGTGCTCTGGTTCCCGGAGTTCGCCCAGTGGTGCGGCACCGACCGGACGGCCGACTGGCACGTGCGCCACCGCGCCGCCGTCGCGGTCTACGGCCACCTGCACATCCCCCGCACCACGCACTACGACGGGGTGCGCTTCGAGGAGGTGTCGCTGGGCTACCCGCGCGAGTGGCGGCGCCGCGGCGGCGAGCCGGCGCCCATGAAACGGATCCTCGGATGATCGGAACGCTGCTGCCGGCCGGGGCGCTGGCCGTCGAGGCGTTCGCCGACGTGCCGGACGAGACGCCGTACCCGGGCGAGGAGGACCTGGTGGCGCGCGCGGTGGCCGCGCGCCGCCAGGAGTTCGTCACCGCCCGCCGCTGCGCGCGGGAGGCGCTGGCCCGCCTCGGGTACGCCCCGGCGCCGATCCGTCCCGGCCCCCGCCGGGAGCCGGTCTGGCCGGACGGCGTGGTGGGCAGCATCACGCACTGCACCGGCTACCGGGCGGCGGCGGTGGCCCCGGCCGGGGCGCTGGCCGGGCTCGGCATCGACGCGGAGCCGCACGAGCCGCTGCCCGACGGCGTGGCGGGGATCGTCCTCACCGCGGGCGAGCCGGAGCGACTGGCCGCGCTGCGTGACGCCGACCCGGCGACGCACTGGGACCGGCTGCTGTTCAGCGCCAAGGAGTCGGTCTACAAGGCGTGGTACCCGCTGACCGGGCGCTGGCTCGGGTTCGAGGAGGCGGAGCTGACGTTCGACCGGGCCGGCCGGTTCACCGCCCGGATCCTGGTCGACGGCACCCGCACCGACGGCGGCCCGCCGCTGGACGTCCTGGACGGCCGCTGGCTGGTCGGCGGCGGGCTGCTGCTCACCGCCGTGGCCGTGCCGCGCCGGTCCTGACCGGCCTTACCGCGATTGTTCCGGTTTGCCCGCCCTGACCTGGGGTACGGCCGAAGGGGCCTGGACATTTCGCTGTAGGAGGACAGGTCCTGATGGAATCCAGCAAGCCCACCCAGATCGTCAAGGGTGTCGTCGAAGCCGCCGTCGAGAAGGTCGGCGACGCGCTGACTCCGGACGTGCCGGGCGCTCCCGGCAGCGCGCCGCCACCGCTGGAGGAGCCGACCACGGCGCACGGGCCGCTGCCGCCCAAGGACGAGCAGGGCGCGCCGGACACCCGGACCCCGACCGGCGCCGAGACCGGCGTGCCGAAGATCGCCAAGGGGCAGCAGGGCGCGTACCTCACCACCGCCAACGGCGCCCGGCTGCGCGACACCGACCACTCGCTGAAGGCCGGTCCGCGCGGCCCGGTCCTGCTCCAGGACCACCACCTGCGGGAGAAGATCACCCACTTCGACCACGAGCGGATCCCGGAGCGGGTGGTGCACGCCCGGGGCGCGGGCGCGCACGGCACGTTCGTCGCGTACGGCACCGCCGAGGAGGTGACCCGGGCCGGGTTCCTGAAGAAGGGTCGCGAGACGCCGGTCTTCGTCCGCTTCTCCACGGTGCTGGGCTCGCGCGGGTCGGCCGACACGGTCCGCGACACCCGCGGCTTCGCCACCAAGTTCTACACCGACGAGGGCACGTTCGACCTGGTCGCCAACAACATCCCGGTGTTCTTCATCCAGGACGCGATCAAGTTCCCGGACGTCATCCACGCGGGCAAGCCGCACCCGGACCGGGAGATCCCGCAGGCGCAGAGCGCGCACGACACGTTCTGGGACTTCGTCTCGCTGCACACCGAGGCGCAGCACCACACCATCTGGAACATGTCCGACCGGGGCATCCCGCGGTCCTACCGGACCATGGAGGGCTTCGGCGTGCACACGTTCCGCATGGTCGACGAGGCCGGTGCGACGGTGCTGGTCAAGTTCCACTGGAAGCCGAAGCTGGGCGTGCACTCGCTGACCTGGGAGGAGGCGCAGCTCATCGGCGGTATCGACCCGGACTACCACCGCCGCGACCTGTACGACGCGATCGAGGCCGGCGCGTACCCGGAGTGGGAGCTGGGCATCCAGGTCTTCCCGGACACGCCCGAGGAGACGTTCGCCGGGATCGACCTGCTCGACCCGACGAAGATCGTGCCGGAGGAGCTGGCGCCGGTGCAGCCGATCGGCAAGCTCACCCTCAACAAGACGCCGCGCAACTTCTTCGCCGAGACCGAGCAGGTGGCGTTCCACGTCGGGCACCTGCCGCCCGGCATCGACGTGACGAACGACCCGCTGTTGCAGGGCCGCCTCTTCTCGTACGTGGACACGCAGCTCACCCGCCTCGGCGGGCCGAACTTCACCCAGATCCCGATCAACCGGCCGCACGCCGACGTCAACGACATGCTGCGTGACGGCTTCCACCAGCACGCGGTGCACGCGGGCGTGGCGCCGTACCGGCCGAACTCGCTCGACGGGGGCAACCCGTTCCCGGCCGGCGACCGCGAGCACGCGTTCGTGGACACGCCGGTGACTGTGGCCGAGGCGCCGAAGGTACGGGCCGCGCCGGCCTCCTTCGACGACCACTACAGCCAGGTACGCCTGTTCTGGCAGAGCATGTCGCCGGTGGAGAAGGAGCACATCATCCGGGCGTACACGTTCGAGCTGGGCAAGTGCTACCGCCAGGCGATCAAGGAGCGGCAGCTCCAGTGCCTGGCGAACGTCGACCCGGTGCTGTGCGAGCAGGTGGCGATCGGTCTGGGCCTGCCCGTGCCGCAGCCCACGGTGCCGCAGGCGGAGGTGCAGCCCAGCCCGGCGCTGTCCCAGGTGGGCCGGGAGTGGCCGGCCGACGGCCGGATGGTCGGCATCGTGGTCGACGCCCAGGCCGACCTGGGCGACGTGCACGAGGTACGCCGGGAGGTGTTCGCCGCCGGCATGGTGCCGCTGCTGATCGCCGCGCACGGCGGCACCGTCGACGGGCTGCCGGTGCAGCGCACGTTCGCCACCGGCCGCTCGGTCGAGTTCGACGCGGTGCTGCTGGCCGGCGCCCCCGCTCCGGCGCCGGACGCGCTGCCGGCCCGCGACGCCAAGGCCGGCGCGCCGGGCTCCCCGACCGTCGACCCGCGGGTGCTGCTGCTGGTCGAGGAGGCGTGGCGGCACGCCAAGGTGATCGGCGCCTGGGGCGCGGGCGCCGAGGTGCTGCACCAGGCCGGTGTCACAGGCACGCCGGGCGTGGTGACCGGTGGTTCCGGCACGGAGGTGCTCGGCGAGGTGCAGCGGCTGATGGCGGCGCACCGGGTCTGGGAGAGGTTCCCGGCCTCGGTCGCCTGATCCCGAGTCGCGCGTGGGGCGGTCCCGGACGGGGCCGCCCCACGCTGTGCGTGCGCCACCGCTCACCGGCCGTCACTCATCGACGGTCGTCGTTGACGCCTTAGTTAATACTCTTTAATATTTGGGCCACCTCGAGGAAGACCCCCATCCGCCCCCGTCCCCCGGGAAGGCCCTCGATGCCCAGACCTCACCTCCGGCGGCGCCTCGCCGCCGGTGCGCTCGCGCTGGCCACCACCGCCGCGGCGCTCACCCTCGCCCCGACCGCCGCCGAGGCGGTGGTCCTCCCGAACAACTTCAAGAGCGTCGGCTACATGCCGTCCTGGAGCGGCAACGTCAACACCGTCCAGTACGGCAAGCTCACCCACATCAACTACGCGTTCGTGCTCCCCAACGGCGACGGCAGCCTGCGCCCGGTGGAGAACCCGGGCAAGCTGTCCTCACTCGTGTCGCTCGGGCACGCCAGCAACGTCAAGGTCTCCATCGCCGTCGGCGGCTGGAACGACGGCGACGACTCCGCGTTCGAGGCGCTCGCCGCCAACTCCGGCACGCGCACCGCGTTCGTCAACAACCTGATCGCCTTCGTCAACCAGTACAACCTCGACGGCGTCGACATGGACTGGGAGTACCCCGACCCGGGCGCCTCGGCGAACAACTACACGCTGCTCATGCAGCAGCTCGGCAGCGCCCTGCACAGCCGGGGCAAGCTGCTCACCGCCGCCGTGGTCTCCGAGGGCTACTACGTCGACGGGGTGCCCACAGCCGTCTTCGGCTCGGTGGACTGGCTGAACATCATGGCGTACGACGGCGGCGGCCCGCACGCCGGCTACGACTGGTCGATCGCCAGCGTCAACAGGTGGAAGTCGCGCGGCCTGCCCGCCGCCAAGGCGGTGCTCGGCGTGCCCTTCTACAGCCGGCCCGGCTACTACACCTACTCGGCGCTGGTCGGCATGGACCCGGCCAACGCCAACCGGGACTGCACCACAGCCGGCGGCGCCCAGCAGTGCTACAACGGCGTACCGACAGTGAAGCGCAAGACGCAGTGGGCCCTGGCGAACGCCGGCGGGATGATGAACTGGGAGCTGTCGCAGGACACCACCGGTTCGACCTCGCTGGTCAGCGCGATCTACGACACCGTCACCGGCGGTGGCACGCCGCCGCCGTCCGGGCGTACCGGGCCGATCACAGGCATCGGCGGCGCCTGCGTGGACGTGGCGGCCGCGAGCACCGCGAACGGCACCGCGATCCAGCTGTACGGCTGCAACGGCACCGCCGCGCAGAGCTGGACCGTCGCCGGTGACGGCACGCTGCGGGCGCTGGGCAAGTGCCTGGACGTGACGAGCGCCGGCACCGCGAACGGCACCAGGATCCAGCTCTGGGACTGCAACGGCACCGGCGCTCAGACCTGGCAGGCCCAGAGCAACGGCACGCTGCGCAACCCGGCGTCGGGCCGGTGCCTGGACGCCACCGGCAACAGCTCCGCCAACGGCACCCGGCTGCAGATCTGGGACTGCTTCGGCGGCGCCAACCAGGTCTGGCGGCTGCCGGCCTGATCGGGCTTCCCCGCCGGGCGGCCCGGCCCGGCGGGGACCGGCCTCACCAGCGGTTACGGGCCTCCTCGGCCCAGCCGACCAGGCCGTCCAGATCCACGCGCCCGCCGTCGTCGGTCGCGGCCCAGCCGGTGAAGTGCCCGAAGCACTGGTGCGTCTCCCCGGCCAGCACGAGCAGGTTGGTCCGCGCCACCCGCTCGTGGAACGGGTGGAACGTGACGTCCACCCGGTCGCCGGTGATCCGCCACGGCCGCAGCCAGTCGGTACGGTCGTACGCC
This sequence comes from Micromonospora sp. RV43, assembly GCF_001029515.1. NCBI lineage: Bacteria > Bacillati > Actinomycetota > Actinomycetes > Micromonosporales > Micromonosporaceae > Micromonospora > Micromonospora sp. RV43. Next base: position 12,149 of record NZ_LEKG01000155.1, read on the forward strand.
CAGGTCAGGTCGGCGCCGATCTTGTGCAGCCGCCCGTCGACGAAGACCGCGTTCTCGGTCGAGCCGGTGCCGTCGGTCCACTTGCCGCCGAGCTGGATCGCCCGGCCCGGTCCGCTGCCGGCCGCCCAGTTCCACCGCACCGCGTACCGCCACTTGCCGCGGCCGTGGTCGAGCGCCGCGTACGACCCCTCCCCCACCGGGTACGCCGTGCCGTCCACTGTGATCGTGCCGTGCACCGGCCGGCCGATGTCCTTGACCGTGTACTGGAACCGGCGGGTGCTCCACGGCACCACCACGCCGAGAGACTCGTGGCCGGGCGGCAGCGGCACGGTCAGGTCCACCTCGACACCTGGCGCGCTCGCCCGCACCGTACTGCCGTCCGGGCCCTGCTCCACAGCGACGGTCAGCTTCCCGCCCCGGGCGCGGACCGGTCCGGTGCCGCTCACCGGCGGCAGCACCGTGCCCCGGGCGAACGGCACCACCGCCTCCGCCGTGGTCTCCCGCCCGGTACGCCTGTCGAGCAGGTAGAGGCTCTGCACCCCGGCGTAGTCGAGCGACGACGCGACCAGGCCGAGGATGTGCGTCGGCGTGACCACGCCCCAGTGCTCCCACCGCTTGGCCCGGCCCCAGCCGCGCAGGTTCGCCCGGTGCAGTGGCCGGCGGCTCCAGCCGACCGCGTCCGGGTTCAGCCGCCCGTCCGGCCGGCACAGGTCGACCGGCTCGGTGATCTCCCGCTCATGCGTCATCGCCGCAGGCTACCGACGACCGCACGGGCCCGGCGGGCGGCCTGGACGGCCGTCCCGCCGGGCCGTCGCGTCAGCGGCCCTGCTTGGCGCGGCAGATCTCCACCGGCACCGCCGGGGCGCCGTCGACCGGAGCCGGGTCCTCGGGGGTGGGCGCGATGCCGCCGGCCGAGATCCGGTCCAGCGTGGCCAGCCCGGCCGCGTCGACCTGGCCGAACACGGTGTAGTTCGGGCGCAGCGCCGAGTCGGCCTGCACCAGGAAGAACTGGCTGCCGTTGGTGTCCGGGCCGGCGTTGGCCATGGCGAGCGTGCCGCGCGCGTACAGGCGGCGTACGCCCGTCGGGTCGGTCGGCGCGGGCGGCAGGTCGGTGGGCAGTTCGTCGCGGTAGCGGTAGCCCGGGCCGCCCTCGCCCGTCCCGGACGGGTCGCCGCACTGGAGGACCGTGAGCGTCGGGTACGCGGTGAGCCGGTGGCAGGGCGTCCGGTCGTAGAAGCGCTTCCGGACCAGGTGCAGGAAGCTCTGCACGGTGCACGGCGCCTGCTCGCGGTCCAGCGTCAGCCCGATCGGCCCCTGGTTGGTGCGCAGCGTGACCCGCACGGTGCCCCGGTCCGGCGTACGGCGCGGGTCCGGCGGCAGCGGCACCGGACGAGCGGCCGGCTCGTCCGGCGTGGGCGTGTACGCGCACGGCCCCTTCGTGGGCGCCGGGTCGGCGGCGGGTGCCGCGGTCGCGGCGACACCTGCGGCGGCGACGATCGTCGCGGCGGCCACGCTCACCCCGGCGAGGCGGGCCAGCAGGGGTAATGCGGCGTGCGTTCGGGTTTCGCTCGACACGGTGGTCCTCCCTGGACTCGTGGTACCAGAACGACCGGAGTCTATGGACCGGGTCACCCGATGTCGACGCGGGCGCTCCGGCGGGTCGAAAGTCGGTTGCCGCCCCGGGGCCGCCTCCGCGAGGCTGAGCGGCATGACGTTCTGACGGATCGCATCCCCGCCCGCAGGCCCTCCGCGCCGCCTGCCGTCCGCCGTCCTCCGCGTTCTCCTCCAGAAACGAGCGTCTGTGTCCGCGTACCCCTCCGGGCGGGCCGTCGTGCCCGCCACCGTCTCCGTCTTCTCCTCCCCCGGCAGCTGGATCGAGTCCGCCGCGCTCGACCAGTGCCGTCAGGTCGCCGCCCTGGACGGCATGGCGCACGTCGCTGCCATGCCCGACCTGCACCCCGGCAAGGGCGCGCCGATCGGTGCCGCGATGTCCTCGACCGTGCTCTACCCGTTCCTCGTCGGCTCCGACATCGGGTGCGGCATCGCGGTCTTCCCGATCGCGCTGCGCCGGGTCGTACCCGAGCGGCTCGCGGCCCGGTTGCCCGACCTGGACCGGGCGCTCGACCCGGACCGGGACGCCGACGACCCGGCCTGGTCGGTGCTCGACGGCGACGTGCCGGCCGGTCACCTCGACGGTCTCGGCACCGTCGGGCGCGGCAACCACTTCGTCGAGCTGGCCCGCGTCGGGCCGATCCTCGCGGCGGAGCACGCCGCGCGGCTCGGACTGGACGCCGGTGACCTGGTGCTCGTGGTGCACTCCGGGTCGCGCGGGCTGGGCGAACGGATTCTGCGCGAGCACACCGAGACGCACGGCGCCGGTCCCGCGCCCGACCCGGACGCCTACCTGGCCCGGCACGACGCGGCAGTGCGGTGGGGGTCGCTCAATCGGCGGCTGCTGGCCGCGCGGGTCGCGTACGCGCTCGGCGCCGAACCCACCGAGCCGGTCGTCGACCAGTGCCACAACCTGGTCGAGATCCGCGACGGACGCTACCTGCACCGCAAGGGCGCGGCGCCGGGCGACGGGCGGGACGTGCTGATCGCCGGCACCCGTGGCACGCCCTCCTATCTGGTGGCGGCGCACGCCGGGCCGGAGGCCGGCTACTCGGTGGCCCACGGCGCCGGGCGCAAGATGTCCCGCGCCGACGCGCTGCGCCGGGGCCGGGCCAAGCACACCGTCGAGGAACTGCGCCGTACGCCGGTCGGCTCGATCGTGGTGTGCGGCGACCGGCAGTTGCTGTTCGAGGAGGCGCCCACCGCGTACAAGCGCATCGAGCAGGTCATCGGCGACCTGGTGGCGCACGACCTCGCCACACCGGTCACCACAACGGTTCCGCTGGTCACCTACAAGACGCCGGACGTGGGCCGCCGCGACGAGCGCCGGAAGGGCCGCCGGTGACCGAGCTGCTGCTGTCCGCCGGACGCGGACCCGCCGAGTGCGCGTGGGCGCTGGCCCGGCTGCTGTCCCGCCTGGAGGGCGAGGCGGTCCGGCGGGGCCTGCGTACCGAACGGGTCGAGACGGTGCCCGGCGACCGGGCCGGCACCTACCGGTCGGTGCTGGTCCGGATCACCGGCGCCGGGGCGAAGGCGTTCGCGGCCGGGTGGACCGGCACGCTCTGCTGGCAGGCGCCCAGCCCGTACCGGACGGGCCACGGACGGAAGAACTGGTACGTCACCGCGCGGACGTGCCGGACCGACGTGGTGGTCACGCCGTTCCACGAGGCCGACGTCGAGTTCGTGCCGTGCCGCACCGGCGGGCCGGGCGGCCAGCACCGCAACAAGGCGAGCACCGCCGTCCGGGCCACGCACCGCCCGTCCGGCCGGACCGTGGTGGTGGACACCGAACGGCACCTGCACCTCAACCGCCGGATCGCGGTCGAGCTGCTGCGGCAGCGGATCGCCGCCGACGACGAGGCGGCCCGGCGCGCGGGCGTCGACGCCCGCTGGCGGGTCCACGACGAGCTCGTGCGCGGTGACCCGGTACGGGTGGAACGCCCCTGACACGGCCCGGTCCGCCGCGCGTGAGGGCCCAGGCTACCGTGGGCGCGGCGGACGGGCAGCCCGGCCCGCCGGCGTACGGCGCGCGAGGAGGACTGATGCGGCGGAGAAGGAGCGGCCACTACAGCGCGTACTCCGCCGACCCCGGGCAGGTCACCGACGGCGCCCGCGACATGGACCGCGTCCGGTGAACCCGCTCGTGCAGCGCTTCCGCGCCGTGGTCGCGATGTGGATCCTCGTCGGCTCGGGCGGGTTCCTGCTGGCCGGTTTCCTCGGCCTGGCTCTGCTGACCCAGACGGGTCCGTTCGCGGCCGCGGCGCTGCGCGGCGCCTCGACGAGCCGGCCCTACCGGTGACCGGGATGCGCCTGCACGTGGGCTGTGCCATGTGGACGCACAAGGCCTGGTCCGGCCGCTTCCTGCCGCACCCGCTGCCCGCACACGAGCGGCTGCGCGCGTACGCCGGGTGGTGCGACGCCGTGGAGGGCAACACCACGTTCTACGCCACCCCGGCCCGGGAGACGGTGGCGTCCTGGGCCGACCAGACCGCGCCGGGCTTCCGTTTCCTGCCGAAGCTGCCGAAGGTGGTCACCCACGAGCGCCGGCTCACCGGCGGCGAGGCCGAACTGCGGGCGTTCCTGCACGCGATGGAGCCGCTCGGCCCCCGGGCCGACGCGCTCTGGATCCAGCTGCCCGGCTCGTTCGGCCCCGGTGACGTGCCCGACCTCGACCGGTTCCTGCGCACGCTGCCCACCACCCACAGGTACGCCGTCGAGGTCCGCCACCCCGCCTTCTTCACCGAGCCCGGTGCGGTACGTGCGCTGGAGGCGACGCTGTACCGGGTTGGCGCGGAGTGGATCCCGTTCGACACCACAGCGTTCTTCCGGACGCCGCCGACGAGCGACGCCGAGCGGGAGGCGTGGACGCGCAAGCCGCGCCTGCCGCTGCGTACCCGGGCGCTGACCGACCGGCCGATCGTGCGCTACCTGGGCCGCGACGACCCGGCCCGCACGGTCGAGGGCTGGCAGCCATGGCTGGACGTGGTCACCGGCTGGCTGCGGGAGGGCCGCTCGCCGACCGTGTTCGTGCACACGCCGGACAACGCCGACGCGCCCGAGCTGGCCCGCCGCTTCCACGACCAGGTCCGCGAGCGGGTGCCCGGGCTCGCGCCGCTGCCCGAGCCGGAGCCGGTCGGCCCGGCCACGCTGTTCTGAGCGCCGGGTGGGATCGCCGCCAGCCCGCTCAGCCCGCTCAGCCCGCTCAGCCCGCTCAGCCTGCCCGGCCGCCCTCGGGCGGGGGCAGGCGGTCGTCGTACGCGCCGGACCGTCCCGCGTACCGCTCCCCGCGCAGGAACGGCAGCGGGTTCGGGGTGCAGCCGTGCAGGCCGAGCGTCTGCTGCTGCATCACCGGCGCCGGACGTCCCCGCCCCGGGCAGCGCTCGTGCCCGTGACCCAGACGGTGGCCGACCTCGTGGTTGACCACGTACCGGCGGTACGCCGCGAGATCGCTGCCGTAGGCGGGCGCGCCGCGCACCCAGCGGGCCACGTTGACCACCACCCGGTCCCCGCTACGGCAGGACGTGTACCGGTCCGGCCCGTCCCCGCACAGGTCGTCGCGCGTACCGGGAGTGGCGAGGTAGACGGTGAAGTCGGCGGGCCCGCGGGCACCGACGCGGCGCAGGGCGATCCGCCCGTCGGTCGTCCAGCCACCCGGGCCGGTGAGGATGCCGGTGACCTGCGCCGCGAAATCGGCCGGTGGCAGACCGGTGATGTCGCGCTCCACCGCCACCCGGTAGCGCAGCAGCCGGCCCGTACCCCCGTGGGTGGCCGGCTCGGCGGCGGCGAACCGCCACTCGTCGGCGCCGTCGGCGGGATAGCCGATCCGCGCCGGACGGGACCGGACGGGCGCCGCCGCCGACGCGGACGGCACGGCGGCGGACGGCCCGGCCGGTCCGGACGGCGCGACTGCGGGCTGATCGGCCACGGCCGGTGTGCAGCCGGCCAGCGACACCGCCAGCGCGATCACGGCGGCGCCGCGTGTCCGGTCCACGGTCCTGGTCATCTCGTCTCCCCTCGGCGCCCGGTCGGGGGCACGGGGATGAGGACGGGTGACCCGTCGCGGAAGTTGGTCCGGCGGGGACTCAACCTTTTCCGCGTCCCGCACGTCCCTACCGGGGTGAGAGGTGCAGAGGACCGGCATGGCCCGGGGTGACGCGGAGTTCGTCGAGTTCGCGCGGGCGTCCTCCGCGCGGCTGACGCACGCCGCGTTCCTCATGACCGGCAACCACCACCACGCCGAGGACGCCGCCCAGACCGCGCTGGTGCGCACGTACGCTTCCTGGTCCCGGATCCGCAACGGCGACCCGTACGGCTACGCCCGGTCGGTCCTGGTGAACCACCTCGTCGACACCTGGCGGCGGCCGATCCGCGAGTACCCGAGCGACGACCTGCCGGAACGGCGCGGCGGCGACATGGCCGAGGAGGTGGCGACCCGGCGGTGGCTGGTCACCGCGCTCGGCACGCTCACCGCCCGTGAACGCGCCGTCGTCGTCCTGCGCCACTACTTCGACCTGCCGGAGGCCCAGGTGGCCCGCGAACTCGACGTGTCCGTCGGCACCGTCAAGAGCACCTCGTCGCGGGCGCTGGAGAAGCTGCGTACCGCCGGTCTGTCCGCGCCGCGACCGCAGGAGACGTGCCGGTGACCGAGATGGACGAGCTGCGCCGGGTGATGCGGGCGACGGAGCGGGCCGACGGCCTGGACATCGCGGACATCATGCGCCGGGGACGCCGACTGCGCCGCCGCCGGCGGATCGGCGCGGGGGTCGCGGCGGCGGTGGCGACGGTCGCGGTGGCCGTCGGGGTCGGCGCCGTGGCGACGCGGCCCGGCCCGCCGGACCTCCCGGCCGGGGAGCCGGTCGCCACCGCGTCCGCCGACACTCCTCCGCCCACGCCGACCGCCGCGCCGGCCCCGACCGGGGCGCCGCCGCGACCGCTCGGGACGGTCGTGGACAGCGGCATCCGGTACGGCGCCGACGAGCGCGTGTTCTTCATGGTCCCGGTCGACGTGCCGCAACTGCCGCGCGTGACGATCGGCCTGGTCGCCGGCCGCCGCGCGCCGGACGGCCGCCTGACATCGGACTTCCTGGTGAACGACGTGTCCGGCAGCGACCGCCGGCCGGGGTTCCACGAGATCGGGTACGACCAGCAGCGGGTGCCCACCGACGCGTCGATCCCCACGTTCGGCTACTTCGTCGGTCCGGCGGCCCGCATCGTCGGGACCGTCGACGGCCGGCAGGTCGAGGCGAGGCTGGTCCGCTGGAGCGAGGACCCGGATGTGGTGATCTTCTGGTTCGACCCGACGACCCTCACCCCGGGAACCCCCCTGGACGGCATCACCGCCCGCACCGCCCAGGGCCGCCGCCTGTAGCCCGGCCCCTCTCCCCTTCTCCCGTCTCTCCCCCGGATGATCAAGGAGTTTGCGGCCCGAAACCGCCCCGGCGAGGACACAAACTCCTTGATCACCGGCGTCAGGAGGCCGAGTCACGTGGATCTTGGTACGAAAGCGCCCTCACGGGGGCGCCTTCGTACCAAGATCTGACGCGCAGGTGGGGCGGGGATCGGTCGTCGCCGGTGATCATGCGCTTTCTGCCCGGTCAGACGGGGCATTCACGACATCGGCAGGGCCGCAAGTGCAAGATCACGGAGAGCGGGCG
>NZ_LEKG01000156.1:0-19404 GCF_001029515.1 Micromonospora sp. RV43
GGGTGGCGGTGACCGGGGCGTTCAGGATCACTGTGGGGCGCTCGGGCAGGGCGTGGTCGCGTACCAGCAGGTCGGCGAGCGTGTTGGAGACGGTGACCACCGCGTCGGCGGCGCCGACGTACTCGCGGACGTACCCGAGATGCGCGGGCAGCCAGCGGGCGTTGTCGCGGCGGGGCCGGGCGCCGGGCAGCCACTCGTGCGCGTCCCAGACCAGCTTGGTGTCACGTCCGGCGGCGCGGGCGCGGTCCACGGCGCGGGCGGCCACGCCGAGCATCCGGAAGTCGTGCGCGTGGATCAGGTCGGGCCGCAGCTCGTCGACGACCGGTCCGGCGACCCGTTCGTAGTCCCAGAGCCCCGGCTCCAGCCGCCGCCAGGCCCCGTCGCGCAGCCGGGCTCGCCAGTAGCGGACCTGGGCGTGCTCCACCGGTCGGCGTGCCAGCCGGGCCGCGCGCAACGGCAACCCGCCCCGGGCCACCAGCCGCGTCCGCAACCCGGACACGCCGCGCGGGCCGGAGACGGCGGCCGGTGGAGTGGCGCGCGCAGCGGCGAGCGGCAGGACGCGCACCTCGGCGTCGCCGAGCCGCCAGCGGCGTTCGGCGTCGACGTGTGCGCAGCCGATCAGCGTGACGTCCCAGCCCGCGTCGGCGGCCGAGCGGGCCGCCTTCTGCACCCGCGAGTCACCCTCGACCGCGTTGTCGACGAGCATGACCACGCGCCGGCCGAGCCGCGCCGTGTCGTCGCGCCCCATCGGCGATCCACCCCTTCACCCGTACGCCCGGACGGGCGCGAGTGTACGGGGACGCGGGACCGTCACGACGGCCGCGAAACCGGCTCTGAGCTGCGGTGACGCCGACTGTGCAGCCGACGGTCAGGTGCCGGCCGGTGGAAGTTCACCGGCCGTGCACCGAGCGGGCGGGTCAGGCCGTACCGGAGGAGGCCAGCGCTGCCGGGGCGACCGGCTGCCGGCTGTCCTTGCGGTTGGGCAGCGACAGGCGGATGACCTTCCACCACGCGGAGGCGACCTGCTTGGGCAGCGGGCCGGTGGTGTAGTGCAGGCCGTACCTGTCGAACAGCGCCCGCACCTGCGGGGCGATCTCCTGGTAGCGGTTGCTGGGCAGGTCGGGGAAGAGGTGGTGCTCGATCTGGTACGACAGGTTGCCGGTCATGATGTGCAGCAGCCGGCTGCCGCTGATGTTCGCCGAGCCGAGCATCTGCCGCAGGTACCACTCGCCGCGGGTCTCGCCGTCGATGGAGGTCTTCTCGAACGTCTCCACGCCGTTGGGGAAGTGCCCGCACATGATCACGGAGTGGCTCCACACGTTGCGCAGCAGGTTCGCGGTGAACGTGGCGGCGAGCGTGGACAGGAACGACGGCCCGGACAGCAGCGGGTGCACCACGTAGTCCTTGAGCACCTGGCGACGGATCTTGCGCCCGACGGCCCTGGCCTTGGCCCGGAACTTGGGGTCCTTGAGCTTGCGCTGCTTGAGGTGGTCGCCCAGCTCCATGTCGTACGCGGCGATGCCGTACTCGAAGAACGCGGCGTTGAGCAGATTCCACAGCGGCTGCCCGAGGTGCATCGGGTGCCAGGGCTGGTCCTCGTCCACGCGCATGATGCCGTACCCGAGGTCGTTGTCCTTGCCGACCACGTTGGTGTACCTGTGGTGCAGCTCGTTGTGCGACTGCTTCCACTGGTCGGCCGGGGAGACGTGGTCCCACTCCCAGGTGGTGGAGTGGATCTTCGGGTCACGCATCCAGTCCCACTGGCCGTGCAGGACGTTGTGCCCGATCTCCATGTTCTCCAGGATCTTGGCGACCGTGAGCCCGGCCGTGCCGACGATCCAGGCCGGCGGGAACAGCGAGAACAGCAGCACCGCACGGCTGCTCATCTCCAGTGTCCGCTGGGTCTTGACCACCTTGCGGATGTAGCGGGCGTCCCGCTCCCCCCGGTCGGCGAGGACCCGGTCCCGGATCGCGTCCAGTTCCTTGCCGATGATCTCGATGTCCTCGGCGCTCAGGTGGGCGATCGGGTTGACGGCCTTCTTCTGGATCACGGTCACGTGGGTGGCTCCTGTCAGATATCGATGTCGCAGGTACCGGCGGCGGCCGACACGCACGTCTGGACCAGCACGCCGTCCCCCGGTACGGCAGTGGTGACGTCGCCGTTGCGCAGGTCGCGGACAGCTCCCTGGCGCAGCGGTACGACGCAGCCGAAGCAGATGCCCATCCGGCACCCGGAAGGCATCAGCACTCCGGCGTTCTCCCCCGCGTCGAGCAGTGTGGTGGCGCCGTCGGACTCGACTGTCACGCCCGCCCCGGTGAAGGTCACGGTGCCTCCCTCGCCCGGCGTGATCACCGTCGGGCGGAACCGCTCGGTGTGCAACCGCTCGACGAGACCGTTCGAGGACCAGTACCCCTCGACCGCGTCGAGCATGCCGATCGGCCCGCACGCCCAGGTCTCCCGGTCGAGGTGGTCGGGCACCAGGCCGGCCAGTTCGGCGACGTCGAGCAGGCCGTCCGTGTCGGTGTGCCGCTCGACCAGACGCAGCGCGCCGCGGTCGGCCAGGGCGCGCAGCTCCGTACCGAAGATGACGTCGTCGCGGGTCGGCGCCGAGTGCACGAGCACCACGTCGGCCCGGTCGGCCAGCCCGGAGCGCAGCATCCCCATGACCGGGGTGATGCCGCTGCCCGCGGTGAGGAACAGGACGCTCTCGGGCGTCGCGGCGGGCAGCACGAACTCACCCTGGGCCTGGTCGAGGTGCACGATCGTGCCGGGCCGCAGCCGGCGTACGAGATGGTTGCTGACCTTGCCGTCCGGGATGGCCTTCACGGTGACGGAGATCCGGCCGTCCGCGGCGTCCGGCGGCGAGGTGAGCGAGTACGCGCGCCACTGACGCACCCCGTCGACGTCCACGCCGAGGCGGATGTACTGCCCGGGCGTGTGGCCCTGCCAGGCGCGGCCGGGTTGGATCACCAGCGTGGCCGCGTCCCGGGTCTCCGGGCGTACCGCGACGATCTTGCCGCGCAGCGGGGCGCCCGCGCGCAGCGGCGCGATCAGGTCGAGATAGTCGTCCGGCAGCACCGGCGTGGTGACCGTTCCGGCCAGCCGCAGCAGCCTGTCCCGGAAGGTGACCTTCTGAGGGCGGCGGGAGGCAGTTGTGGTCATATGACCAGCGTGACCGCCCGATCGCATAACATCTTGACCGGCAAAGGTGAAACGGTCGCAGGTTTTTGTTCGGAGGGAACAAACATGACGTCGGAGGCCGGCACGGGGCAGCGCGCCGCGCACCTCAACCTCGACGCCGGGGTGGCGGAGACGCTGCGCGCCCGGCTGCCGATGGTCGCCGAGCGGACGGTCTCCGCGATCACCGCTGAGGTGCCGGACTACTCCGGCGCGCTCACCGGTGCCATGCGGGCGAAGATCGAAAACGCGGTACGCATCGCCCTCGGCACGTTCCTCCAGCTCATCGAGGGTACCCAGGCGTTCGACCCGAGCACTCCCCTGGCCCCGGCGCTGGAGGCGGCGTACGCGCTGGGCAGCGGCGAGGCCCGCTCGGGGCGCAGCATGGACGCGCTGCTGGCCGCGTACCGGGTGGGCGCCCGGGTGGCCTGGCGCGAGGTGTCGACCACGACGGTACGCAGCGGGCTGGCCGCCGAGACGGTGGCCGAGTTCGCCGAGCTGATGTTCGCCTACATCGACGAGCTGTCCGCGGCGAGCGTGGCCGGGCACGCCGACGAACTGGCCAGCGCCGGCCGGATGCGCCGCCGCAGCCTGGAACGGCTCACCCAGCAACTGCTGGCGGGCGAGCCGGAGGAGTCGTTGCGGCGCAGCGCGGAGCGCGCCGACTGGCCGCCGCCGCAGACCCTCACAGTGGTGCTGCTGCCGCGCCGGCACCTGCGCGCGGTGCTGGCGCTGCTCAGCCCGTACACGCTGGAGAGCGGCGAGGACCTGCCCGGCATGAGCCCGGTCGAGGAGCTGGCCGTACTGCTGGTGCCGGACATGCACGGCGGCCGGCGTCGCCAGCTCACCCGGCTGTTGCACGGGCACCGGGCGGTGCTCGGCCCGGCCCGGCCCTGGCACCGGGTCGCCGCGTCGTACCAGCGGGCCACCCGGGCGCTCGCGCTCGGCCTCGGCGAGCCGGACGCCGGACCGGTCGACACCGAACGTCACCTGGCCACGCTGCTGCTCAGCATGGACCCGGAAGCCCTCGCCGACCTGCGCGCGCAGGCGCTCGCGCCGCTGGCCGCGCTGCCCCCGGCCACCGCGCACCGGCTGGCCGAGACGCTGCGGTCGTGGCTGCTGCACCAGGGACGCCGCGACGACGTGGCGGCCGACCTGTACGTGCACCCGCAGACCGTCCGCTACCGGATGGGCAAGCTGCGGGAGCTGTTCGGCGACCGGCTGCACGACCCGGCCGCTGTGCTCGACCTGACCATCGCTCTGGCCGTACCTCCGGAGCCGGAGGAGGCCTGACGCCGCGCCGGGGCGCACGGCCCGGTGCGGCCGGGACCTCCGGCCCTGTCCGCCCGCAACGGCGGCGGGCAGGGTCGGAAGGGGACGAGCAACCAGGAGGGCCGCCATGAACAGCTCATCGACCCGCATCGAGCAGGACCCGAGGGTACGGGTGCTGGAGGCGGCCGCCCGGCAGTCCCTGCACGCCCCGTCGGTGTTCAACACCCAGCCCTGGCGCTGGCGGGTCACCGGCGACGCGCTGGAGCTGCGCGCCGACGTGGGCCGGCAGCTCGCCCACACCGACCCGGACGGCCGGCTGCTCATGCTGAGCTGCGGCGCCGCCCTGCACCACGCGCGCGTGTCGCTGACGGCGGTCGGCTGGGCGGTCACCGTGGAGCGGCTGCCCGACCCGGGCGACCCGTCGCTGCTGGCCCGGGTGCGTACCACCGGCCCGGCCGACCTGGACGTCCCGGCGGGCCGCCTGGTCGACGCCATTCCGCGCCGCCGCACCGACCGCCGGGCGTACGGGGACCGGCCGGTGCCGGAGGCGGTGCTGGCCCGGCTCGGGGACGCCGTGGAGGCCGAGGGCGCGCACCTGCACGTGGTCCGGCCGGACCAGATGCCGATGCTCGCCGTCTCCACCGGTCGCGCCGCCGACGCGGAGCTGGCCGACCCCGCGTACCGGGAGGAGCTGCACCGCTGGACCCACCGCCCGGAGGGCAGCGGCGACGGGGTGCCCGCCGCCACCGCCGTGCGGCCGTCCCCGCGCCGGGTGCCGCTGCGCGACTACGCCCCCGGCGGGGCGGCCGGGCTCAGCGCGGGCGCGGACTTCGACCGGGGCGCGGCGTACCTGATCCTGTTCGGCGAGTCCGACGAGCCGGCCGCCTGGCTGCGCGGCGGCGAGGCGCTGTCGGCGCTGCTGCTCACCGCCACCGCCGAGGGGCTGGCCAGCGCGCCGCTCAGCGACGCCGTGGAGCTGGCCTGGCCGCGCCGGATGATGCGCGACCTGCTGGCGGGCATCGGCGACCCGTACCTGGTGGTGCGCGTCGGCTGGGGCCCGGACGCGGAGCTGCCGCCGGCGCCGCGCCGCGCGCCCGCCGACGTGATCGAGGTGGTGGACCCGCCGCGGTGACCCGGCGCGGTCCGGAGGGCCACCGCCGGCGCGGCGGTCGTCGTAGCCTCGACGCGTGTGGGATCTGGACCCGGCCGCCGCGTTCGTGGTCTTCGGCGACCAGGACTCCGGATGCGTCTCCTACGGCGTGGAGTCGGCGGGCCGGCGCTGGTTCGTGAAGCGGGCCGGGACACCCGCGGCGCGAGAGTCGCTGACCCGCGCGTTGGGCCTGCACGCCGCGGTCCGGCACCCGGCAGTGGTCCGGCCCGAGCTGGTCCGCGACGGCACCGACGGCCCGACGCTGGTGTACCCGTGGTGCGACGGCGTCGTGCTCAACCACGCCACAGCCGGCGGCGGCAGCGACCGGAGCGGGCTGGCCCGCTTCCAGCGGCTGCCGGTCGCCGAGGTACGCGCGGCGCTGGACATCATCCTCGACGCCCACCTGGCCGTGAGCGCGGCCGGGTACGTGGCGATCGACCTGTACGACGGTTGCTTCCTCTACGACTTCGACGCCCGCCGGATGCGGCTGATCGACCTGGACGAGTACCGGCCGGGACCGTTCGTGCTCGACTCCGACCGGCTGCCCGGCTCCCGTCGCTACCTGTCGCCCGAGGAGCTGACCCGGGGCGCGACGATCGACGAGCGCACCACGGTCCACGCGCTGGGTCGTACGCTGCACCACCTGCTCGACGGTCCGTCCGGCTGGCGGGGCACGGCCGCCGAGCGCGCGGTCGCCGACCGGGCCGCCCGGTCCGATCCGGCGGAGCGGTACGCCACTGTGTCCGCGTTGGTCCGCGACTGGCGAGCCGCCTGATCGACGGGCCTTGTCAGGCCGGGTCTCGACGACGCGCGCTCGCCCCTGCGCGTAACTTTCCGTTACCGCGGCCCGATTCCACAGTGAATCACGGAGGGTGACGGCAGTCGCCGGGGCCGAATGGGTCGGATTGTCTGCAGCATGCTCCTGAACAGCGACGATGCGCGGCGAGCCGAGAGCTGGACGCATACCCCTTCGCGCCCTTTGCTCTGCAGCCACATACGCGGCAGTGGCCGTGAGTCACCGATGCGCCGATGGCTGCAGAGCAAAGGGCGCGGGGTGAGTTCTGCCGGGGAGCTGCGGAGGCTACTGTCGGTGACGGCAAGTCCCGACGGCGGCCGGACCTCGGCGCGGCCTGATCCCGCACGATCGGGCGCGGTGCAATCAGGCGCCGCACGACCAGGCCCGGTGCGATCAGGACCGGTGTGATCAGGCCGGCTGCCATCGGGCCCGGCGCGACCAGGGGCCGCCCGACGTGCCGGGCGGCCCCTGGGGCAGTGGATCGAGGCCACGGGACGGGCGCCGGGTTCGGCGGTCGGAGGCGCCGGGCCACGCCGACGGATCAGCGGGACGGCAGCGACAATTCCGCATAGTCCACTGTCGGCACGGCCCGGCGCCGAACATATTCACGTCTATCTGTTGACGAGTACGGGATCGACGACAATCATTACTCTCGCTGGATCGACGTACCATGAATGTCGGATCTGGTGGCATTTCTTACCCCTCGACGGGATCGCGCCGGGACTGCGATTCCGCCGGGCGACCATGCCCGGCGCACGCCCGGCCAATCCTACCGAGCTAATAGGAATTGTCGCCGCTCGCCCGAGGAGTCCGCCGGTGGACGGGAACAACGACGCTCCCGCACCGAGCCCGCCGAGGCCGGTGCAGAACGGCTCTGAGCTGCCCGAACAGCTCGCCCTGCACGGCGGACAGCCGGTGCGGCGCACGCCCTGGCCGACGTACGACAAGGGCGCCGTGTTCGTGCACACCGAGGACGAGGACGCGGCTATTCGCGCCGTCCGCAGTCACCTCTACTTCCGATACGACCATCGGCCGCCGAACGAAACCGAATGCGGGCGGTTCGAGGACGAACTGTGTCGCTATTTCGGCACCCGGCACGCGCTGGCCGTTTCCAGCGGGACCGCCGCACTGGCGCTCGCCCTGATGGGCGCCGGAGTGCCGCCGGGATCATTGGTGGCCTGCCCCGGATTCACTTTCGTCGCCACCCCCAGCGCCATTGTCCTGGCCGGTTGCCGGCCATTCCTGGTCGAGGTCGACGACGACCTGCGGATGGACCTCGACGACCTGCGCCGCCGCTGGCACCCCGAGATCCGCGCCGTCATGGTCGTGCACATGCGCGGCTTCGCCGCCGACGTCGAGGCGCTGTCCGCGTTCGCCGCCGAGATGGGCGTGCCGCTCATCGAGGACGCGGTGCCCGCGCTCGGCGCCGAACTCAACGGCCGCAAGCTCGGCACGTTCGGGGCCGCCGGGGCGTTCAGCACCCAGTCCGACAAGGCGCTCAACTGCGGCGAGGGCGGTTTCCTGATCACCGACGACAGCACGCTGTTCGCGCGGGCGGTGGCGCTGTCCGGGGCGTACGAGGGGCGGCTGCGGCGGCACTTCCCGGACGGCGAGCCGCCGCTGACCGGCCTGGACCTGCCGCTGCTGAGCCTGCGGATGGACGAGATCCGGGCGGCACTGCTGCGCGCCGAGCTGACCCGGCTGCCGCAGCGGCTGGCGCTGTTCC
The DNA here is from genome assembly GCF_001029515.1 of Micromonospora sp. RV43. Classification (NCBI taxonomy): domain Bacteria; kingdom Bacillati; phylum Actinomycetota; class Actinomycetes; order Micromonosporales; family Micromonosporaceae; genus Micromonospora; species Micromonospora sp. RV43. The sequence goes on from NZ_LEKG01000156.1 coordinate 8,123, forward strand.
ACCGCAACTACGCGCACGTCAGCGGCGCCCTGGCCGGGCTGCCCGGCATCGCGGTCCGGCGGCCGGTCGCGCCCGGGGCGTACCTCGGGGAGGCGTTCGTGTTCCGCGTACCAGGCGGCGACGCGGGCTGGTTCGCCCGCGCGCTGCGGGCCGAGGGGATCGACGCCCGCAACATCGGCGCGGACGACGACCTCAACGTCCGGGCGTTCTGGAACTGGCGGTTCCTGTACGACAGCGCCGACCCCGGCGAGATCCGCGCGACGCTGCCACGTACCGCACGGCTGCTGACCGAGACCGTCGACGTGCCGCTGTCGTCCAATCTCACGCCCGGGGACTGCGACGACCTGGTCCGCGCGGTCCGCAAGGTGGCCGCCGCCCGTGAGACAGCCCTGGTCGGGTCGTGACCGGCGCGCAGGCCCCCGCCCGGCCCCTGCCCCGGCTCGCGCTTGCCGGGCTGCTCGGCGGACTGTTCACCGGCTACCTCGGACTGACAGCGGTGATCCCGGTGCTGCCCGGATTCCTGCGCGAACGGCACGACGCCGGCGACCTGACAGTCGGCGTGGTGGTCACGGTGACCGCGGTGACCGCGCTGCTGGTCCGGCCGGTCGCGGGCGTGCTCGCCGACCGGCACGGCCATCGGACGGTGATGCTGGCCGGGGCGCTCGTGGTGGCCGGTGGCGGCCTGCTCTACCTGGCCCCGCTGAGCGTGCCCGCGCTGGTCGCGGTCCGGCTGCTGCTCGGTGCCGGTGAGGCGGCGCTGTTCACCGCCGGTGCGGTGTGGATCGTGCAGCTCGCCCCGCACGAGCGGCGCGGCCAGCTCATCGGCCTGTACGGGGTGAGCATGTGGGGCGGCATCTCCGCCGGCACGTTCCTCGGCGCCACAGTGCAGCAGGCCGGCTATCCGGCGGTGTGGCTGCTCAGCGCGGTCGCCCCGGCGGTCGGCGCGGCGTTCGTCGCGCTGGTGCCCGCGCCGGCGCGTACCGCACCCGCGGCAAAGGGTGCCGGGCTGCTGCTGCGCCCGGCGCTGCTGCCCGGCATCGCGCTCACCTTCGGCGCCGCCGGGTACGCGGGTCTTGCCGCGTTCGTCGTGCTGCACCTGGACGCCCGGGGCATCGGCCACGGCGTGGTGGTGCTGAGCTGCTTCAGCGCCGTGTACGCCGGCACCCGCCTGGTCATCGGTCACCTGCCGGACCGGCTCGGCCCGCGCCGGGTGGCCGCCTGGTGCGGGGTCGGCGAGGCGGTCGGACTGTTGATCATCGCGGTCGCGCCGAACCTGCCGGTGGCGGTGGCCGGCAGCGTGGTGATGGGCGTCGGGTTCTCCCTGCTGCACCCGTCGCTGGCGCTGATGGTGATGAACCGCACCGACCCGGCGCGGCAGGGCGCGGCGATCGGGGCGTACACCTCGTTCTGGGATCTGGGCCTGGCGGTGTGGGGGCCGGCGACCGGCCTGGTCGCGGCCGGTCTCGGCTATCCGGCGGTGTTCGTCGCGGGCGCGGCCGGCGCGGCCGTCGCCGCCGCGATGGCGCTGCGCATCGGCCGGCCGGCGCCCGCGCCCGCCCAGGCGGCGGAGGTACGCGCGGCATGAGCCCACCGGTGACCGTCCTGAGCGTCAACGGCTGGTGCCGCAACGGCAGCACCATCATCGGCAACGTCCTCGGCGAGGCGCCCGGTGTGGTGCACGTCGGTGAGCTGCACTTCCTGTGGAAGAACTCGACCGGGCGCGGGGTGAACGACAGGTGCGGCTGCGGCGCCGCGCTGACCGCGTGTCCGCTGTGGTCGGCGGTGCTGCCGCTGGGCCGCCCGGCCGGGATGCCGGCGGACGCGCACGCCGCCGAGGTGATCCGGCGGCAACGGGCCCGGCTGCGGACCCGGCACACGTGGCGGGTGCTGCGCCGGGGCGCGTACGACGCGGACACCCGGGCGCACGCGGACCTGCTCGGCGCGGTCTACCGGGAGGTGGCCGCGCGCACCGGCGCCCGGGTCATCGTGGACAGCACCAAGATCCCCGGCGAGTCGGCGTTGCTGCCGCACGTGCCGGGCGTCGAGACGTACTGGCTGCACCTGGTGCGCGACCCGCGTGCGGTGGCGCACTCGTGGCGGGAGCCGAAGGAGTACGTCTACGCGATGTCGGCGGCGCGCAGCACCGCGTACTGGCACGGGTTCAACCTCGCGTCGGCGGCGATCAACCGGCGGTACCCCGACCGGTCGGCGTTCCTGCGCTACGAGGACTTCACCGCCGATCCGGCCGGCACGATCGGCGCCCTGCTGCGGCTGGTGGGCGTGGACCCGGCGGCCAACCCGGTACGGGAGCGGACCGTCGAGCTGCGCGGCAACCACACGGTCACCGGCAACCCGGACCGGTTCCGGACCGGCCCGACCGTCATCCGGGACCGCGACGACGGGTGGCGGCGCACGCTCACCGGCCGGCAGCGCCTCGCGGTGGCGGTGCTGGCCTGGCCGCTGTCCACCCGGTACGGCTACCGGTCCGGCGGGCCGGACGGCGACCCGGCGTACCCCGGCGCGGCGGCCCGCGTCGGCGAGACGGAGAGGTGAGGACGTGGATCTGGGGCTCAAGGGCCGGGTGGCGCTCGTCGCCGGCGGCACCAGCGGCATCGGGCTGGCCTGCGCGAGGGAGTTCGCCGCGGAGGGCGCGCACGTGGCGGTCTGCGGGCGTGACCCGCAGCGGCTGGCCGCCGCCGAACGGGAGCTGACGGCTGTGGCGTCCGGCCGGGTCAGCGCGACCGGCGTGGACCTCACCGACACCGGCGCCGCCGCCCGCTGGGTGGACCGGGTCGCCGAGGAGCTGGGCGGGGTGGACGTGCTGCTGGTCAGCGGCGGCAGCCCGCCTGTGGGCACCGCCACCGGGTTCGGCACGGACGACTACCGGGCGGCTGTGGACCGGGTGCTGCTGCCGGCCGTCGCGGTGTCGATGGCCGCGCTGCCGCACATGCGTGCCGCGGGCTGGGGCCGGCTGCTGCTGGTGGCCTCCGAGACCGCCTGCGTGCCGATCGGCCCGCTCGTGCTGTCCGGGGTGACCCGGGCCGCGCTGGTCCGCTTCGCCCAGGGCCTCGCCGTCGACGTGGGCCGCGACGGCATCACCGTGAACGTGCTCGCGCCCGGCGGGGTGCGGACGCCGCCGATGGAACGCGCCGCGACCCGGCTCGCCGGCGCGGACGGCGACGTCGAGGCGCGGCTGGCCGCGATGGGTCACCACAGCGCCGTCGGCCGGCTGGCCCGGCCCGAGGAGGTCGCCGCGGTGGCCGCGTTCCTGGCCGGCGAACGCGCGTCGTACGTGACCGCCGGGGTGCACCTGATCGACGGCGGCGCCGCCGCCACCGGCCCCGACCTGCCCCACCTCACCGGCGTCCGCAAGGACACCTACGCCTGACCCACCGACCGCCGCACAAGGGAGTGCCCATGTCCACAACCAGCCGGTTCACCGAGCGGGACGTCTCCGAGTTCTTCGACCAGACCACGCAGACGTACCTCAGCTTCTGGGACAGCGAGGGCGTGCTGCACACCGGCTACTTCGCCGGGGAGGACGACACCGACTACCACGCGGCGGCCGACCGGACCTCCGACATCCTGGCCGCGGACGCCGGGATCGACGCCTCGGCGAACGTGCTCGACGTGGGCTGCGGCTGCGGCAACTTCCTGCTGCGCCTGGCCGCCCGTACCGGATGCCGGGGCGAAGGGTTGGACCTGAGCATCGAGCGGGTGCGCTTCGCCGAGCAGCGGCGCGCCGAGCGGGGCGCCTCGCTTCCGGTGTCGTTCCGGCACGGCTCGGCCACCGCCCTGCCGTACGACGACGGCACGTTCACGCACGTGGTCAGCCAGGACGCGCTGTTCCTGGTGCCGGACAAGCCGCGCAGCCACGCCGAGATGTTCCGGGTGCTCGCCCCCGGCGGGGTGCTCGCGGTGTCCGACTTCCTCCAGCCCACCGATCGGATCGGCGAGGCGGCCCGCCGGCACGTCTACGACCGGGTGCGCTGGAACGACGGCTACTCGCTCGACGGCTACCGCCGGGCGCTGACCGAGGCCGGGTTCGTGGACGTGGTCGCGCGCAGTCTCGACGCCCACATCAGGCAGACGTACCGGGTGCTGGGCCGCACCGCCCGGGAGCGCGCGGAGACGACGGCGGACGAGGCGGCGCGGACCTGGATCCTCGGCTTCGCCGACTCGTGCGACGAGATCCAGGCGGCGATCGACAGGGGCGAGTTCGGCTGGGGCATGTTCGTCGCCCGCAAGCCGGCCTGAGGGAGGGACAGCAGATGTCGCAGCGCACCGACACCGTGAAGCGGACGATCGCCGAGGTGGTCGCCGAGCGGAGGACGCAGATGTCGCCCGGCGCGGCGTTCGTCGAGGCGTTCGCCAAGGACAGCTTCGACACCAGCGTCGACTACGACGTGACGATCACCGACTCGCTCACCAGTTCCCGGCGCAAGCCCCGCTACCCGTCGCGGAACATGCTCAAGGTGGTGGACCTGTCCCGGGATCCGCAGGACTACTACTGGCACGAGAGCCCGCCTCGCCCGGACGACCCGGCGGTGGACGGCGCGGACCTGCGCCGGGAGGCGGCCAACCACTTCCACCGCTCCCCCATCCCGCCGCTGCTCACCACCACCGCGTGGGTGCAGGTGCCGGACACGTTGTGGGAGGACCCGGTCAGCTTCGCGCAGTTCATCGACTACCGGCTGGTGGTGCGGCTCGCGACGGCCGAGAACCACACCATCCTGCGCGGCGAGGGCGGGCTGCTGACCATGCCGGACCTGGGCCGGCTCACCGACCCGGGACCGTTCGCGTCCACCGTCCTGGCCGCGTGCAACGAGGTCGAGCAGATGGGCAGCACCGCCGACGGGCTGATCATCAACCCGGCCGACTACTACCGCCTGCTGGGCAGCGGCTCGCTGATGCGGGACGTGGAGGACAACGGCGTGTTCATCGTGCGTACCCGGCTGGTCGACCCGGGCACCGCGATCGTCGGGGACTTCGGACACGGCGCGCTGCTGTTCGACGCCGGCCGGTCCACCATCGCGTTCGCCGAGCCGCCGCCGGGCACGTTCGCCGAACCCGGTGTGGCACTGCGCGCCGAGATCTGGGAGCGGGTCGTGGTGAACCTGCCCACCTGCTTCTTCGTCGTGACGCTCTGACCGGCGGCGACTGATGACGACGCCGGGCCGTACCGACCCCGACGTGCTGGTGGTCGGCGCGGGCGTGGTGGGCCTGTGCTGCGCCTGGTTCCTGCGCCGCGCCGGGCTCAGCGTGACGGTGGTGGATCGGGGCGAGGTCGGCGACGCGGCGGCCTGCTCGGCCGGGAACACCGGCTTCGTCGGCACCCAGGGCTCGGCGCCGCTGGCCGAGCCGGGGGTGCCGGCGACCGGGATCCGCTGGCTGTTGCGCCCGGAGAGCCCGTTCGCGGTCCGGCCCCGGCTGGACGGCGCGCTGCTGGCCTGGCTCTGGCACTTCCGCCGGCACTGCACCGAACGGCACGCCCGCGCCGGGTTCGAGACGCTGCTCGCGCTCAAACAGCGCAGCCTCGCGCTGCTGCGCGAGATCTGCGCCGAGGACGAGCTGGCCGGGACGCTCACCGAACGCGGCATGATCCTGGCCTGCCACACCGAGCAGGGGTACGCGAAGGCGCGCCGGACGATCCCGGCGGCGACCGCGCGTGGCGTGCCGCTGCGCGAGCTGGACCGGGCCGAGCTGGCCCGGCTGGAACCCGGCGTCGACTTCGCGGTGGCCGGGACGCTGCTCAACGAGGAGGGCGCCGCGCTGCGCATCCCGGCGTTCCTGGTGGCACTCGCGCGGGCGCTGCGGGCCCGGGGCGTGGACATCGTCACCGGCGCGGAGGTACGCGACTTCGAGGTGACCGGGCGGCGCGTACGCGCGGTGCGCACGGCCCGGGGCGAGCTGCGCCCGGCCGAGGTGGTGATCGCCGCCGGGGTGTGGTCGGCGGCCTGCGCCCGGATGCTCGACGTCGGGCTGACGCTGCAACCGGCGAAGGGCTACACCGTCACGCTGCCCGCCGGGCCGGGCACGCCCACCCGGCCGGTGCTGCTCAGCGAGGGCAAGGTCGCCGTGATGCCGCTGGGTGACCGGGTACGCGTCGGCGGCACGCTGGAGCTGTCCGGGCTGGACACGTCGATCTCACCGCGCCGCGTCGACGGGATCCTGCACACCGCGCGGCGGTACCTGCCGGCGCTGGACACCGGCCGCCGGCTGGACGTGTGGAGCGGCCTGCGTCCGTGCACCCCGGACAGCCTGCCGCTGATCGGGCGGGCCGACGGCTACGACAACGTCAGCGTGGCCACCGGGCACGGGCACATCGGGATGGGCCTGGCCCCGGCCGGCGGACGGCTGCTCGCCCAGCTCGTCTCCGGCGCCGAGCCGGACCTGCCGCTGGAGACGTTCGCCCTGGACCGCTTCCGGAAGGGGATCTCGTGAGCGACCGGCCGGAGATCGGCGTGCTCTGCCTCGACACCAGCTTCGACAAGATCCCCGGGCACATCCGCAACCCGGACACGTTCGACTTCCCGGTGCGCTACCGGGTGGTGGAGGGCGCCACGCCGCAGCGGCTGGTCCGCGAGGCCGACCCGGCGCTGCTGCGACCGTTCGTCGACGCGGCCCGCGACCTGGAGGCGGCCGGGGTCGCCGGGATCACCGGGGCGTGCGGGTTCCTCGTGCTGTTCCAGGCCGAACTCGCCGCCGCGGTGCGCGTCCCGCTGTGGTCGTCGAGCCTGGTGCAACTGCCGATGGTGCACCGCATGGTCGGGGGCCCGGTCGGGCTGCTGGTCGCCGACGAGGCCGCGCTGACCCCGCGCCACCTGGCCGCGATCGGCGCCGCCGACGTCCCGGTGGCGGTCACCGGCATGGCCGGGCAGCCGGAGTTCCGCGAGGTGATGCTGGAGGGGCGGCGCGACGCCCTCGACGTCGAGCGGCTGGCGGCCGAGGTGGACGAGCGGGTCGACGCGCTGGCCCGCGCGCACCCGGACCTGGGGGCGCTGGTCGTCGAGTGCACCGACCTGGTGCCGTTCGCCCACCGGATCCAGGCGCGGTTGGGTGTGCCGGTGTTCGACATCGTCACGCTGACCACGATGGCGTACGCGAGCCTCACCCGGCGGCCGTACCGTCCCGGTGGGTGACCGCGGGGCCGTCGCGCGGAAACCGGCTCCCGGCGCTCGTCCGGCGCTTAGCGTGGGACGAGGGGCGGCCTGCCCGGGACGCCGGTGAGCGGAGGGAGAACGCGGTGACGGAGCCGGAGGAGGAGCAGGAGAAGACCCGCAAGACCGATCGGGTGCTGTTCTCGCCCGACGGCGACCCGCACCACACGCTCGCCGAGGCGCCCCAGCCGGACGAGCACCTGCCGCCCACCGTCACCCGGGACGGCCACACGGACGTGCTCGACGACGAGCAGTGAGCGCACCGTCCCGCCCGGGCTCGTCGGCCGGGCGGGACGTGTCGCGGCCGGACCGGCGGATCGCCGTCACGCCGCCAGGACGTGCCGCGTCAGACCGGCGGGATGCCGGAGCGGCCGATGTCCGACATGTCGTCGCCGATCTCGGTCCGGGTGCCGGCGACCGGCCCGGCACCGGCCTCGGTGCGGTCCTCCACGCAGGCGTCGCCCAGCCCGTGCATCAGCTCCCCGACGACCGCGAGCGCCGAGCCCTTGTCCGGGCAGGGCGCCCCGGTGGCGAGCACCTGACCGTCGCCGCCGACGACCGTGAACCCCACACTGCCGTCGGCCTCGCTCTCGATGACGAACTTCACAGTGCTCCTCCCGCTCAGCTCACGCCGTGCGTCTGCAACCACAGCTCCAGCAGGCCCAGTTGCCACAACTTGTTGCTGCCGGCGGCGGCCTGGGCCCGGTCCGGCTCGGCCAGCAGCTCGTCGACGTACGCCCGGCGGAACAGCCCGCGCCGGCGCGCCTCGGGCGCACCCAGCGCCTCGACCACCAACTCTCGCACGGGACCGTCGACGTTGCGCAGCGCCGGCACCGGGAAGTAGCCCTTGGGCCGGTCGATGACCTCGGCCGGCAGCACCTCGCGGGCCACGTCCTTGAGCACACCCTTGCCGCCCTGCGCCAGCTTGTGCTCCGGCGGGCACGCCGCGGCGAGCGTGACCAGGTCCTGGTCGAGGAAGGGCGTACGCACCTCCAGCCCCCACGCCATGCTCATGCTGTCCACCCGCTTGACCGGGTCGTCGGGCAGCATCAGGTGGGTGTCCAGGCGCAGCACCGCGTCCACGGCGGTCTGCGCGCCCGGCGCGGCCAGGTCCGCGGCGACCAGCTCGCCGGAGGCGTCACCGTCGCAGGCGTACGCCGGTTCGACCACCTGGGTCAGCTCGGCGTGGTCGCGGTCGAAGAACGCGGCGGTGAACTCGGCCACCGCGTCCTCTCGGGGCGAGCGGGCCAGCCGGTGGTGGTAGCCGTAGCCGGCGAACACCTCGTCGGCGCCCTGGCCGGACTGCGCCACCTTCACGTGCTTGGCGACCTGCTCGGAGAGCAGGTGGAACGCCACCACGTCGTGGCTGCCCATCGGTTCGGTCATGGCCGCCACGGTGGCGCGTACGGCCGGACCGAGATCGCCGTCGGCGAGCCGGATGCGGTGGTGGTCGGTGCCGAACGTGCGGGCCACCAGGTCGGAGTAGTGGAACTCGTCGCCGGTCTCGTCGCCGCGGCTGTCGAAGCCGATGCTGAACGTCTGGAGGTGGTGCTGTCCGGCGTCGTCGAGCAGCGCCACGATCATGCTGGAGTCGAGCCCGCCGGAGAGCAGCACCCCGACCGGCACGTCCGCGACCAGCCGGCGGCGCACGGCGGTGCGCAGCGCGTCCCCGACGGCGGTCCGCCAGTCGGCGGCGTCCATGCCGTCGTGGGCCGGGTCGCGCCGGTACTCGGGCCGCCAGTAGACGCGCTCCCGGCTGCGCCCGTCGGCCTCGATCACCCGGACGGTCGCAGGCGGCAGCTTGCGTATCCCGCGCAGGATCGTGCGGGGCGCCGGCACGATCGAGTGCCAGGACAGGTAGTGGTGCAGCGCGACCGGGTCGATGCCGGTGTCCACGTCGCCGCCGGCCAGCAGCGCCGGCAGCGTGGAGGCGAACCGGATCCGGCCGGGCGACTCGGCGAGGTAGAGCGGCTTGATGCCGAGCCGGTCGCGGGCCAGCACGAGGCGGCGGCGCCGCCGGTCCACCAGCGCGACCGCGAACATGCCGACCAGGTGGTCGACGAACCGCTCCCCCCACTGCGCGTACGCCACCAGGATCACCTCGGTGTCGCTGGTGCTGCGGAAGGTGTGCCCGGCCACGCGCAGCTCGTCGCGCAGCTCCGGGTAGTTGTAGACGCAGCCGTTGAAGACCAGGGCCAGGCCGAGGTCGTCGCGGACCATCGGCTGGGCGCCGGCCTCGGACAGGTCGATCACCGTCAACCGTCGGTGCCCGAGGGTGATCCAGCCGTCACTCCACGTGCCCTCGCCGTCCGGGCCGCGTGAGCGCATGGCGGCGGTCATCCGGGTCACCGCGGCGGCGTCGGGGGCGGCCCCGTCGAATCTGGCCTCACCGCTGATCCCGCACATCTCAGCGTCCACCGGTCAGTCGGGGAGCACCCACCACGCCAACCTCCCGCCACGTCGTCTCCCGGGCGGTCCGCCGGGTACGGCGACTACCCGGCCTGTGGCGAAGGAAACCCGGATGGGCTGTTGGCGAGCCGGGCACGGCGCGCCGTCGTACGGTGGCGGTACGGGCCATGTCCCCGGGCGGTCCGGCCACGGGACGTGGCCAGGATCAACGACGCCTGCCAGGAGGACGTGTGTTCGCCAATTCCGAGGAACTCCTGCGATACCTCACCGACGAGGACGTGAAGTTCGTCGACGTACGTTTCTGTGACCTGCCCGGCGTGATGCAGCACTTCAACCTGCCGGTCGAGTCGTTCGACGACAGCGTGTTCACCGACGGTCTCGCCTTCGACGGCTCGTCGATCCGTGGTTTCCAGTCGATCCACGAGTCGGACATGCTGCTGCTGCCGGACGTGGCGACCGCGTTCGTGGACCCGTTCCGCACGCAGAAGACCGTCGCGTTGAACTTCTTCGTCCACGACCCGTTCACCCGGGAGGCGTACTCCCGCGACCCGCGCAACGTGGCGAAGAAGGCCGAGGCGTACCTGGCGGCCAGCGGCATCGCCGACACCGCCTACTTCGGCGCCGAGGCGGAGTTCTACATCTTCGACTCCATCCGCCACGAGACCTCGGCGCACCAGTCGTTCTACTACATCGACTCGATCGAGGGCGCCTGGAACACCGGGCGGATCGAGGAGGGCGGCAACCGCGGCTACAAGACCGCCTACAAGGGCGGCTACTTCCCGGTGCCGCCGGTGGACCACTACGCCGACCTGCGTGACCGGATCGTGCGGCGTCTCGTCGACGGTGGCTTCACGGTCGAGCGGTCGCACCACGAGGTCGGCACCGCCGGCCAGTCGGAGATCAACTACAAGTTCTCCACCCTGCTGCACGCCGCCGACCAGCTCCAGCTGTTCAAGTACATCGTCAAGAACGAGACCTGGGCCGCCGGCAAGACCGCGACGTTCATGCCGAAGCCGCTGTTCGGTGACAACGGTTCCGGCATGCACACCCACCAGAGCCTGTGGCGTGGGGGCGAGCCGCTGTTCTACGACGAGACCGGCTACGCCGGGCTGTCCGACACCGCGCGCTGGTACATCGGCGGCCTGCTGCACCACGCCCCGTCGCTGCTGGCCTTCACCAACCCGACCATCAACTCCTACCGTCGTCTCGTCCCCGGCTTCGAGGCGCCGGTCAACCTGGTCTACTCCCAGCGAAACCGCTCCGCCTGCACCCGCATCCCGGTCACCGGCAGCAACCCCAAGGCCAAGCGCGTCGAGTTCCGCGTCCCCGATCCGTCCAGCAACCCGTACCTGGCGTTCTCCGCCATGCTCATGGCCGGTCTCGACGGCATCAAGAACAAGATCGAGCCGCCGGCCCCGATCGACAAGGACCTCTACGACCTCCCGCCGGAGGAATGGGGCGACGTCAAGCAGGTCCCGGGTTCGCTGCCCGAGGCGCTGGCGGCACTGGCGACCGACCACGACTACCTGCTCGACGGCGGGGTCTTCACCGACGACCTCATCTCCACCTGGATCGACTGGAAGAACGCCAACGAGGTCGACCCGGTCCGGCTGCGGCCCACTCCGCACGAGTTCGCGCTCTACTTCGACTGCTGAGCCGTACCGCCACCGCCCCCGCCCCCGCCACCCGCGGGGGCGGGGGTCGGCGGAATCT